>NZ_JBIVOP010000005.1:0-282153 GCF_044754175.1 Neobacillus sp. NPDC093127 | reverse complement strand
TTCTTGCCGTATTGAACTCGGAAGGGATTGGTATATTATCGTTGGTAGGAATGAGACAAAATTTTATTTAAAACAAAACGAAACCTATCAGGTTGATATTTAGTTGAGAGGGAAGCTAAAGGAACTTACTGGCTTCCCCTTTCTATCGGCCAATATCTCCGTCAGATTTAGGACAAATAATACCGTCAATTTCTTGCCAAAATAGAACGTCAGTAACACATATATATAGAAGGAACTCGAAATGAACGACTTGAAGTGCAGTCCTTAACATTTGCTATAGAATCATCAGACAATTATAAAGATGCCGTTTTGAATGTTTATGAAGATTCAGATATATATCCTTTGGCTTTAGGGAGTAATAAATTGATTGAACAAATAATTAAGGACTTGGAAAAATATTATTTATAAACGCTGTTTTCGTAAAATTTGTTGTTTTTAAAGTAGGTTTTATATATTAAAAGTATGGGAATTAAAGGATATGATTATTTACAGATAAATAGAATAAAAAGGGGGATTTGCTTTGTATTTAATAATATCAATTATTTTATCGGTTATATTAGGTTATATATTGCTTATGATGGGTCCTTTGGTTGGTGGTTTCCTTGCTTTCGGCATAGTTGCAGGTTCATTGTTTAGAGGTCTGTACCTTTTAAATGGCATCCATAAAATGCTATCAAAAGATGCACCAAAATCAGATAAAGTAAAAGAGGCTTATGAAAACTATTTGAAAGAGAAAGAAGATAAAGACCAAGGTAGGGAAATTTGATTTTGGTAAAAAGGAGTATGAAGATGAAAGACGATAAAAACTTGGATTTTTTACATTATGTTGCGAAAAAAATTTCAGAACGGTCGAAACAGAATTCACCCATTTCATTCGAAGAAGTTTTTGATATATTTAAGGATACATTAGAAAAGATAACAACGGTCAAAGCTATTGAACTCCCCATTTTTATGACTGTAATCATAACACAGGATGATTTTTTATGTAAAAATATACTGCCATAAACGACATATTATTATTGCCTAATACACTCTAATGATGGGGGGGAGGAAGTGTTAAAAGTCTAAATTTAAGATAAGTATACCCCTAAAAATAATGAATTTTTCTTTATTCCGTCTCACTACAAGTATACTTAAGAAAATGAGATATTAAAGATAAGAATACCTTAAAAAATATAAAAATTTTTCTTAGTTCTGTCTCACTAACAAGTATACTCAAGAAAATGAGATATTTAACATAATAGACATGTTTAATATGTATTTATTGAGTATTATAGAATATTTGTTGAAATTAGGTATTGATAAGTATACTTAGGAATTGAGACGGTTCTAATTTTTATTACTGTAATAATATTATGTAAACTGATAAAAATGAAAAAATGAAGCTGCCAATAGTGGCAGCAATAGTAGTTTATTCCATTTGTTCTTTTGGTATATCCATCTTATCAACAGCAATTTTTAGATCATCATTCTTAATATGCGTGTAAATCATTGTTGTTTGTATCGATGAATGACCTAATTGGCGTCGTAATTTTGGCACATCATTGATTTCTGCATGGTATCTGGTAGCAAATGAATGCCTAAGCTTATGTACCGATAACGATGGTTTGCCAAATGCCGCTGCATATTTTTCAATGAGTTTCTCAACAGATCTAGCCGTTAGCCTGCGTGATTTTCCTTTTGGACCGATTGGCGCAGAAATGAATAATGCCTTATTAGTCTTATCTACTTGGTACTTAGCCGTCCTAATAGATAGGTATTCTTGCAAATCAGCCATAGCAACCTGGCTAAAATAAACGAATTGTTCTTTATTTCCTTTTCTAATGACCCGGACACAATATTTGCTAAAATCAAGATCATCTAAATCAATGCCAATTAACTCCGAAAGACGCAGCCCAGATCCCAAGATTAACGAGACAATTGCGGTATCGCGTTCTTTGTTAAATTGATAAAAATTAAATAGTTTCTTATTGTCTTTATTCAATTCTCCGTATTCATTGGCAACAAAAAGGCGAAACTTCTCATATTCATCACCAAGTAAAATCTTGCCTTCCATCTTATTCGCTTTTGTTTCCATGCTGTCTTTAACTTCATTGAATTCAATTTTCGCCATCACATTCCGGTTAATATAAGGCTTTAAATCAGGTGTTTCAGCAATGTTTTGCAGGTAATTAAACAGCGATTTTAACGCGGAAAGCTTCCGATTCACCGTTAGTTCTTTATTATTTAATTCATAGTGAAGAAAGTTTAAAAAACCTTCGACCTCTAGCACGGTTAGTTGCTCCAAACGGCCTAAGGGGATTTCCTTAACACTGCAGGTCGCTAATTGCTCACTAACCATCCAGTTGAAAAATATTTTATAATCATGACAATAATTAAACAGCGACGCTGTAGAAAGTTTTCTTAGCTTATGATTAATGTACTCATCAACATACCAGGGTAATCCATTAAGTAAGACTTGCAATTTTTTAAAATTTTGCTGCTTCGCTTGATTTACCATAAAATCACCTCACTTCTACATTTTACATAATGCACATAATTACGTCAAATTTATATTTTACGTAATTATCTTTTTGAGGCTTGGCTAATATAAACCTCCCCTCAATTTGTTATTGACTGCTCTTGTAATCCACTGAATATACTAAGCCGTTTCGCTGCCCCATCTCAACCGTTGTTTTTAGCCCACCAACATAATTTTGAATGTGCAAGATTATCTATTCAAATGATAGATTAGCTGCACAACGCCAGAGGAGAACATTCTTGTATTAACCATTTTTAAATTCAATCTCTGTTTTATATCAATAAACAACGGTTTTCCTTCTCCCAAAATAACAGGATGAACAGATAATCTAAATTCATCAACAAGCCCTAAATTGATAAAAGTTGTAATAAGACTTGATCCACCATATAACCAGATGTCTTTACCCGGCTTATTCTTTAATTTGTTTACTTCTTCAAGAATATTATCATTTATGAATATTGCTTTATTATCAAACCCTTTTTGAGCCTTCGAAAACACATATTTTTCCCTGCTATGAATTAATTTCCATATTTCTTTTTCAGTATCAGTATCTTCAATTTCTGGAGTAAATTGTCCCCATAAATCGTAGCTTTTTCTTCCATACAAAATAGTATCAATTTGATTTAAGAAATTAATAAACCCCATCTCAGAATCCATGATGCACCAATCAACTTCCCCATTTTTCCCTTCAATAAAACCATCTAAAGTAACTGCTAAATCTATAATTATTCTTCTAGATCTTGCTTTATTGGACATAATTCTTCCTCCCTTTAATGATTTAGATATTGTATCTCGGCCAACCTTTTTTTATTATTTACAGCATTTATTTCTGAATAAAGTTCCTGATGTTTTAAACTAACCTTAACTTAATAACAATCATCTCAAAATGCCATTATTTCCACAATTTTTTATTCAAGAATATGGCCCGATTGCTGAATAACATTCGAAAATGTTCTGTATGAAATAAAAAGAAAAGGACCATTTTTGACGGCCCTGGGTTCTTCTTATTCCATTTAAGCACCCCTTTCTTTAAGTGAAATAATTTACCTACGAGTTAATTTTTCTTGTTCCATATCTCTTTCGGTAAACGAATTTTCTTAAATCAAGGTCTTTTAAATTCCCGTCATAACACAAAAAGAGTAAAGATTGAAACTCCTTAAAATTCTCGATGACAAAAAGAGCGAATTCTTTTCGTTCGCTCTTCATTTTCACTTTTACTTCTTCTTTAGAAAGGATGTTGTCAAGTTGGTCTTGAAAATAAGCTTTCGTATCTTCCCATTTATCTTTGCGATTCACCAAAATATCCTTACCATACTCCGGTAATTTATCAATAACAAGGTCGATATACCCCTCTGACCACATTAACATTTTGTCTTTTTCTGGAAGTTCAAGCGCCGTTTTTAATAAGCCCGTTTCGTCCATATCTTTTTGAATGGCATATTTTCCGACCCGATTCATCATACCCACCTCATGTGCGAATCATTTGGTCTTAGTTTGTTAATTTGTGTTTTAATGAATTCATTATTCATTCTAATTTTGTACCGCCCATCGTCCTAAAAGCAACAGGACATTATCATTCCTCAGTTGTTCACTACTTGGAGGACCGTGGGTATTTATTAATAATCATTAATCCATTGATTTCTTATAAGGCTAAAAGTTCAAGTCTCAGGAAAGTAAAAACAGATACGGCTATTAATGATCGCACCCTTTAAAGAATGTTTTTCACAATCGCAAAGAAAACCCTAAGTTCTATACAAAGTATTTAATCATAATTATTTGATAATACTTTTGAAGATTCGAATTCCTCAAGCGATTTTTTAAATCCTAATAATGGTGTATCACTTTCCAATCGGTCCACAATTTCTCTTGCACATTCCGTTATTGATTGGGTGTATGTATTAAATTCAACATCGTAAATTTCTTGCTGATGCACAAAACTGAGCTGAGAAATTGCTTGCCCGATTTGGCGGTCTCCTCTGGACTGTTCTCTGCGCTTTAGCTCCTCGACAGGACAATGAACTCCCACAAGAAGTATTGGGTAAGAGTTCAGAGTTTCATAAAAATTTTGTAATGTTTTAGGGTCATGGAGAATTTGATCAAGTACTACATTAATACCTCGGTCTGAGAACATTGCCACATTTCTATAATAAAAATATTCTGTTTCAATAGGTATTAGCCGCTGGTTATCTCTATCTTCCATTTTTTCTATGACTAAATCATAATCATCTATGCTAAAAGTAAAAAAGTCAGGAAGTAACTTTGCTATCTCCTTTGCTAAAGTTGATTTGCCTGAACTTGATGCACCATTTAGAACAATAATCATTCCTTTTCTCACAAAAACACACTCCAATATCCTTAGTTATTAAGCCACATTCTATAAAGTTCAATGCCCATGTGCAGATTTCCTGCTTAGGGAATTAAATGCCACATTACTTCAAAAAGCAAAAAGCGATTCTTCGTTATTAAAGAATCGCAAGGGTTTCATCTACCCATAATTAAAATTACTCTGCTATATCTTCTTCAGAAACTGGTTTTGTATTTTGCATATGAGCAAATGAATAGTTTGCCATTGTTTGAACATCGATGTATTTTGATTGTTTATCTGACTTCATGACAACAGAGATGACCTCTTTATTATCCTTTTTTAAATATTCTACAAGCGTATGATGAGCTGCATTTGTAAACCCGGGTTTACCAGCAATGACATTCGGCATGGTATGAAGTTTAATTAGATTACTGATGTTTTTTTCTTGCATGCTTGTTTTTATTTTAACGGCCTGCGTAGACATTACCTCTAGTACGTTCGGATGTTGAACGGCTTCTTTTGTAATAAGAGCCATATCATATGGAGTTGTAAAGTGGTTTGGATCATGCAGACCACTTGGAGTAACGAAATGGGTGTTTTTGAGACCTAATTCTCTTACCTTCTGATTCATAAGCTCAGCAAATCCTTCTTCGCTGCCACCTACATTTTCTGCAATTGTAACGGCGACATCATTAGCACTTACTAATAATAAAGCTTTCATAGCATCTTGTTTAGAAATCTTCTCTCCAGTTTTTAACCCTAGACAAATGCATTCTTGACCTGCAGCATTTGGGCTAACCGTTAATATTTCACCATCATCCATTCGTTCATCTAAAATAGTTGCCGTTAACACTTTAGTCATACTCGCAGGATAAGCTTTTGAATGGGCATTTTTATTGTAAAGAATCTCGCTAGTTCCAACATCTATGGCCACTCCAAACTCTCCCGCAATTTGTGGAACTATTGTCTCAGCCGTACTTATTCCCGCTGAATCCATTCCACTAAATATAATAAGGACTAATAGTGTTGCCGGAACTACCTTCCAGATGTTCGCCATGATGTCCCCCCAGTTAATTGGACCTTTCCGTTTCTCCGTTTTATTTTTCTCTATTTTTTCAGAAATATTTCTAACTTTCTGTTCCAACAGATGAAAAATGTACGCTTCGGGAATATAAAAAGAGATTGGAAAGTCCAACCTCTATCATATATGGCCAGCAAAAATGGCAGCTACCTCCTCACCTATCAATCAACATTTTCTATTTCTGAATAAAAGTTGGTGTAAAGGGTAGATTACATCTATGAACATTAATGAGGTGATGGAAATGTCTAACATGATGAAACAAGAAGAAATGGAAACATTAAGAGAGTTAATCAAAGACGTAGACACGGCCATGCTGACTACGGTAACTGAAGTAGGGCTTGTTTCTCGTCCTATGAAAACACAAGAAGTAGAGTTTGATGGTGACTTATGGTTTTTCACTAAAAAAGAGACTAATAAATATGAAGAAATTTTACATGATCAAGAAGTTAATGTGGCTTATGCAGGTAAATCCTATGTTTCTGTTCGTGGAAGAGCAGAAATCGTTGATGATTTAGACAAGAAAAAGGAATTGTGGAGCAAGGCATATGAGAAAATTATGCAAACTTCTTATGATGATCCTAACGTTGTCTTGATAAAAGTAAAAGCGGAAGCAGCCGAATATTGGGAAACCGGTAATTTTACGAAGAAAATCGCCTTTCTCTATAAACGCATGACAGGGAAAAGTTCTAAATCGACAGATGTTAATGAAACGGTTGAATTGAATAAATAACAGCAAAAAGGGTTGTCTGGTTATAGGACAATCCTGTTTCTCCGTATAATTTTTCTCCATTTATCCAGAAATATTTCTAATTTTCTGTTCCAACAGATGAAAAAATGTACGCTTTGGGAATATAAAAAGAGATTGGAAAGTCCAACCTCTTTAATATATGGCAAGCAAAAATGGCAGCTACCTTCTCACCTATCAATCAACATTTTCTATTAATTGGTGCATCATATTTTTATCCACCGGCCCTACTATTTTCTTGCGGACAATACCTTTAGAATCAATCAAATAACTTGTTGGAATCGTAATTGCTTGAAATCGGCTGCCAATGTCACCTTCTTGGTCGAGTAAAACAGGAAAAGTTAATTTACGTTCTTTTACAAATTCCTTAACGCTTTGTGTATTTTTTTCTGATGAGGTTTGATTTATCGCCAGTAGTTCAACCTTATTATTATCCTGGGCCTCATAAAAATCCTGCATGTGTGGGATCTCAGCTTTACATGGCGGACACCAGGTTGCCCAAAAATTTAAAATAACCTTTTTCCCTCTCATATTAGACAGTTTGATTTCTGTGCCGTCAATCATCATTAATTGAAAATCAGGAGCCATATTTCCTTCTTCAAGTCCAATTTTTTCAGCTTTTATTGTACTTGAAGTACTTACATTCGGGTGTTTTTCAGTTAAAACAAGGTTCAATAAAAAATACCCACTCATAACAGCAAACAAAAAAATAAGAGTGGGCTGCAGGATCATAAAGTTAGTTAACTTTAGCTTCCTTGCTTTTAAAAAGAAGTAAATGATTGCTCCAATTATCCCTAAAATTAATCCCTTAGTCCCTCCGGTAAAATACAATAACGACAAGGGACTATCAATAACTAATTTTGGCTCTAGCAGCAATAAACTGCCTTTCCAGATTAGAAAGCCCCCAAAAACACTATTTAATACTGCATCGAATATTTTTTTACCTAAATCTTTACTTTGTGAACGAAGCAGCCAGATCTTTAGAAAAGTAAATCCCACCACAAAAGCCATTCCGAGAATAACCCATCTCATCATGATAGGGAAAGAACCAATTTGGATAACGTCGATATTCGCTCCCACCTTCGCAAATTATTCTGGTTTTTGGACGACAAATTGAATAACATGAGCTAAGCCTGTGTGTAATTCTCCTTCTTGACGAATGACTTCACCCATAGGTACCAACATTATAGCATATTATTGGAACTTGCCTTTTTCATTTCAATAAAACCAGATTCATTACAATGCTTAGAAGTCATATTTTCTAATATGAAAATAAATCTTTACATTCATAAATCTACTTAGTTGTAAGAAAAAAATTTTTAGATTTAAACAATAAAAGCCAAACTATCAATCCCATATCAAAGGACGATCAATCCCCATTGTTCTCATATAGTCTAACAACTGTCCGGTATGAACGGATTCGTGGTAAGCAATTCGCAATAACATATCTCCTTGTGTTCTTCTATAGCCTACGTCGGAACGGTCTATTACAGCATTTTCCAAATCGAATAGACTTATTGTGTTTATGTATCTCAAGAATTCTTCACGATACGGCTGAGCGAATGCAAGTTCATCATCTACTGTGGCAAATTCTCTTGTCTCAAATGGATTAGTTAAATTAGATAACGCTTGACTACCTCTTCCGATAAGAATTTGGTGATAAAGATACTCGCCTTCCAGTATGTGTCTGATCATTTCAGCACAAGTTAAAGCATTTTCGTCAGGCTTCCAATTCAACATTTGTTGCGGTATTGCTTTCCATACTTTAATACTCCTCCGCCTAACTTCTTCAAAGTTTAATATTATTAAATCAAATACGTTCATTTATTAACTCCTCCTATCACGTTTCCACTATTTTATCACGTAAAAACTTCGGTTATAATCGAAGTATAAATGTTATTTGGAGGATGACGATGAATGGGAAGTAAACCTGATTTTTCATACGTTGCAAAACTAATGGCTGATTCATCAAGGGCTGCTATGTTAGAAGCTCTCCTCGGGCTTGACGGGCTTCCAGCAAATGAGTTAGCAAGGGAAGCAAATATCACTTTGCAAACGGCAAGTGGCCATCTGGCAAAATTGGTAGAAGGAAATCTGATCCATGTAGAAAAACATGGTCGCCATCGCTATTTTCGTCTAGCTAGCACTGATGTTGCCCAGGCGATAGAAATGTTGACTGTTATTGCGCCAGCTCCAAGAATTAATTCCTTGAAAGATTCTTCACGTGTCGAAAAGGTTCGAATTGCCCGAACCTGTTATGACCATCTGGCTGGAAAACTCGGGGTATCATTAACTGAAGCCTTCATAGAAAAAGGATATTTGGTTGAGGATCAAGTTGATTTTCTTATAACGGATAAAGGAGAGAAATTCTTTCGTGATTTCAAAATTGACCTCGATGCTTTACGAATAAAACGAAGACATTTCGCTCGAAAGTGTCTGGATTGGAGCGAAAGACGTTACCACCTAGCAGGGTCATTAGGACATGCCGTTTTAATGCGGTTGTTAGAATTACATTGGATTGAAAAACTGCCTGATCGGGCTCTTAAGATTACAAAGGCGGGCAAGGCAGGATTATACGACTCCTTCGGAATTTCGAATGACCAGCTGTAAAATAAGATTGCTGTTTATCTTTATCGCTAATAGAGCCGTTTAACTTCATAATAAAGTCACCAAATCCCTTGGAGGTTTTATTATTGGAGGGCTAATTATATTTCCAATAAATCAATTAATTTAGAAATTCCTCCTTTTCAAAACTATGGTATTATTAATAAAGTCAACTATTTTAGGAGTGAGATCATGAGTGTACATAAAGATTTAATCAAACATGCTGCTAATCAGAACAAAACATATCAAGAGTTTCTTGCTCTGGATCAACAACGTGAAAATTTCATTGAGGAAGCAATAGCATTATGTAAACAGGGTATTCCCTTCTCAACCGAAAAAATAAATGAAGTCCCAAAAAAAATAAATAAACTTAACTTACGATTTATCCCAATAAGAAAACACGTTACAGTTGAGATGGTTCTAGATTATGTAAAATCACTTCCAAAACAACGCTAATGGGTGGTGGCTGCTATAATCTCTTTAACAAAAAGAAGACGGGAATTCTTAGACCAAATTTGGCATCAATATAAGACCACCAATCATCCTGTTCATTATTCGGACGTGGCCGAAGCAATTGGTGTGAGTAAATGGACTGCCTATGATGTGTTGAAAAGCCTGGAAAGTCAAGGACTTTTAAAAAGAACGTATAATGCCAATGAAAATGAAACTGGCCGCTCCGTTGTCGTCTTCTCCCCTACAGATCTGGCTGGTCATCTGTTCCAAAAAGAAAGAAAAGAAACTTCAAATCCAGATGAATGGGAAATGATTCTTGACGAGGTAACAGACTTAATTAAAAACCACCAAGATCTCCCGTTGATGGATGCAATCAATACTATATTGGAGTTAATGAAAACCGTCGATGTTAAGCTTAAATTCTGTGCCTACTTCCTTTGCGTGCTCATTTTATTTTTAAATAGCCTCGGTGATGCTATAAAGGATTTAACTGTTAATGTAGTGAATTCATCACAGGAATCAAAAGTACAGCTGTCAGTGTTTGTTGGTGCTGTTGTCGGAATGATTATTCAGTCTGTTCGTGAGGAACTAAGCCCTGAAATGATCACATTAGTAAAACAGTTTTTTGATAATACCAATCAACTAGATTCAGTTGAATTGGACCTTTTAATTGAGTTTATTAAACAAAGTTAACAATTCTTAGCCAGCCTAAAATATATGAAGGCGGCTTTTTTTCTCAAATTCAAAAGTAAGATCCACCTTATTTTCTGAATATTAATTATATTCATAATATTTTCCTTGACATCTCTAAAATAAATGCGCTATAAAAGTATTATAGATTTTTGGGCTTTTTGGGTTTTACCCCCCTCTTTTTGGGTCTTTTGGGTATCCGGCTGATAGTTTTTTAACTTCGTAGACTGCAATAAAGGTTACATTTAATTTTTCAAAAAAAGTGAGGTTATGGTATGTATAAGGTGTATTGCAGGTCTTTTCAAGGAGTGATGAAAATTGCTTCCTCCTTCATGCCTTGGCGGGAACCTGAGCTCTTAGTTGGAGAAAATAGTTTAAAAGAATTACCGAAACTTATTAAACGGAATAAAATTGAAAACGTTTTAATTGTAACTGATCAAGGAATCGTCTCTGTTGGTCTCATGAATGAATTCCTGAATGACCTCGGTGTTGAAGGAATCGACTATTACGTATACGATAAAACTGTCCCAAACCCAACAATCGATAATATCGAGGAAGCCTTTCAAATGTACACGGCAAATAATTGTAAGGCGATTGTCGCCTTCGGCGGTGGATCGCCAATGGATTGCGCGAAAGGTGTTGGTGCCCGGGCAGCAAGACCAAATAAGAGCATTCCTCAAATGAAGGGTGTTTTGAAGGTACTGAAAAAAATGCCTCCCCTGTTCGCGATTCCCACCACAGCCGGAACAGGCAGTGAAGCAACCTTAGCTGCAGTTGTATCTAATAGCGAGACACATGAAAAATATGCCATAATGGACACATCACTTATTCCACATTACGCTGTTCTTGATCCATTACTTATCGTTAATCTTCCCCCCCATATTACAGCAGCAACCGGGATTGATGCCTTAACACACGCAGTTGAAGCATACATCGGCAAAAGTAACACGAAGGAAACCACTCAATACAGTTTAGATGCGGTGAAACTAATCTTTGAAAATCTCTATGAGTCCTATTCAAACGGGACGAACATCCAGGCACGAACGAATATGCAGAAAGCTGCCTATTTAGCTGGAATGGCATTCACACGTGCCTATGTTGGTTATGTCCATGCTATTGCCCATACGCTTGGTGGATTTTATTCAGTTCCCCATGGTATGGCAAATGCGATTATCCTCCCCTATGTCTTGGAGTATTACGGCGAGTCCGTTCACAAACCTTTAGCTGAGCTGGCAGCATTAGTTGGTATTGGTGAACCCGCGGATACTGCCGAGCAAAAGGCAGTGAAGTTTATCGAAGCGATCAAGAAGCTTAATGATAGTATGGCGATTCCGAAAAAAGTAAGTGGGATTGTCGATCGTGATATACCGTTGATGGTTGAGCGTGCATTCAAAGAAGCGAACCCATTATATCCTGTTCCAAGGATATTAAATAAGGATGATATATTTGCTCTTTACCAATTAATAAAAGAATAACTGGGATCTCCAATGAACTAAGGTGGTTAATGAAATGGAAAATTTCAATTCCATAATTGCTAAGCAAAAAGCTTTTTTTCGAACTGACATGACTAAAGATGTTTCATACCGACTCGAAGCTCTTCACAAATTGAGAAACGCTATTAAAAATAATGAGCAAGTGCTGATGAATGCCTTGAGGGCGGATTTAAATAAATCCGAATTTGATGCCTATACCTCTGAAATTGGTTTTGTCCTAGAGGAATTACGATTTACGCTTAAACATTTACGTTCGTGGGTAAAGCCAAAAAAGGTTAAAACACCGGTAACGCATATTGGCTCCCGCAGTTACATTTATTCGGAACCATACGGAGTTGCGCTCATCATCGCTCCTTGGAATTATCCCTTTCAATTGGCGATAGCCCCGTTAATTGGTGCCATTGCCGCGGGAAACTGTACGGTTATCAAACCTTCAGAATTGACGCCGAAAACGTCTGAAGTATTAGCTAATATCATTAATGATATTTACCCCGAAGAGTACATTTCAGTAGTCCAAGGAGGTGTAGAAACAAGCCGAGCACTCCTTAATGAAAAATTTGATTATATCTTTTTTACCGGCAGCGTCCCTGTTGGAAAGGTCATTATGGAAGCAGCAGCAAAAAATTTAACCCCAGTGACATTAGAATTGGGCGGAAAAAGCCCTTGTATCGTTCACGAGGATGCCAATCTAAAGCTGGCAGCAAAACGGATTGCCTGGGGGAAGTTCACCAATGCTGGACAAACCTGTATTGCCCCGGATTATTTGTACCTTCATAAAAGCATTAAGGATCAATTCCTTCAACAATTTAAGGAAACAACGAATGAATTGTATGGGGAACAGCCGTTAAACAATGTTAATTTCACGAGAATCGTGAGTGATAGACACTTTCAGCGGTTATGCTCCTTTCTCGACAATGGGGATCTTTATATGGGAGGGAAGGCAAATCAAGAAAAGTTAACGATTGAGCCGACGGTCCTCACAAATGTCACCTGGGAGGATCCGATTATGCAGGACGAGATCTTCGGGCCAATTCTGCCTGTGCTTGAATATAATGAGCTTTCAGATGTACTGGAAGGAATTCATCGTCACCCTAATCCGCTCGCCCTCTATATTTTCACAGAAAATAATGCAATACAAAAGGAAGTATTAAATAGCATCTCTTTTGGCGGCGGCTGTGTTAATGATACAGTTTATCATTTTGCCTCCCCATACCTTCCCTTTGGCGGTGTTGGCAACAGCGGGATTGGCGCCTATCACGGAAAAGGAAACTTTGATACGTTTTCCCATCAAAAAAGCGTTCTCAAACAAACGACCTTATTTGATAACGTTTCGTTATCCAAATGTGAAGAACGGACTGAAAAAAATTAAGCTTTTTATGAAGTAATCAAAGTCCATAAAAAAATGTGAACCAAAGTTAACTTATCAAGACCTAAATTATCAAAAGCCATAAAAATAAAGGAGAAAACATATTAGGAATGTATAATATGTTTTCTCCTTTTTTTTAAATCAAAGCGCCCGATTATTGAAGATTCCAACCTATTAAAGCCAACTCACACTTTTTAAATAAAACCAATCATTAACTACAAGGAAGATTATAGAAACTATTCACCTTAAGAAGAACACATATTTACCTTTGTTCCTCATACATTTAAAGTGAATTATTAATTTTCGAGGGGGGAGTTTAAAATGAAAATCCCGATCACTGGTTTTATTTATGAGTCAGACGATAAGAGTTTAAATGGGGAACATTCCCATGTTCTTTACGTGACTTCTTTTGACGGCCGACGGGTTCACATTCATGGATTTAGTGGGTTTACTTCCTTTGATGTTGATCATCGTCATGATTATTTAGGAAGGACTGAACCGGCTCAAAGTGGGGTTCCGCATGTTCATCGTTACTTTACGATGACATCTTTTAATCATGGACATGAACACCGAATTGAAGGTATTACTGGGCCCGCAATAGAAATTCCTTTTGGAGGTCATTATCATGAGTTTAAAGGAACGACGACTATTAATGAATCCACTCCTCATAAGCACAAGTATAGCGGCCAAACTGGAAATGAACTCTGATAAGGGTCAAGGTGAAATCTAAATAAGTATCTAGGTGTATTACCAGTGTAGCTGTCTCCAGGTGTGAATAAGTTAATTACGGTATAAACTCTTTATTATCATTCTAAATCATGGCCTTTTCATGCAAAAAGGACGCTACTCCTTATAACGGATAGCGCCCTTTAATGGAATAACTAAAAATAGAGTTTTATTCCAATTGATATTAACCTTTTTATATACCTCTGCTTATCCTTTTTTGAAGTTAGTTAATTTCTTTAAAGATTATCTAATATATTCCTATTCCGGGATTCTTTGTTAAAGGTAAGAACATCATCAACTGGCTCGTAGGATTCACCATAGAAATGTTTGTCCTTATAGGTGTGAATCATATCATAGGTTTTTTTCATGGCTTCAAATATCATTTCTTCCGATTCATTATGTGGTGCCCAATAAAGGATTTCCATCTTATTAATCTCATTTGTCGCAAGAGATCTTCTCTCGTACCCGATAGATTTCGCATGCTCAAAGCTTTCGCGTTTATAATAACGCAGCCTTTTTTCTGTATCACTGTCCTCATAATTAACTGGTTCTACTTCAAGAATGATCGGTTTTCCCTTTCTTTTCATATTTTCCATAAGTTTATGACCAAGACCCTGGCCACGGGCATTCTTCGAAACGAAAAGGTAATCGATAAAAACAAAATTGTCGAGCTCCACATACATTAAAACATGATTGGGTCCTTCGTCTTTATGATAGATTTCAGAACGCTCTTTAAGCAAAGTTTCCATATGCTCTCTTGATTTCATCTCTTCAACTGGAAAATATTGATTCAACTTTTCATACCAATGCATGAACATACTCCTTTATTTCATATTAATTTTCATAATAGAATTATGTGTTATTATCTAGATTTAATACTGATTACATATCTTTTGATATGTTTGTAATATTCAAAACCATTTTCGTTATCGTAGATATTATATACTTCCTGTAAGTGTACCTCTCATTTTTTCTTAATACTAGATTCTCAGCTATTAAGATATTCATGCAATTACTTTACGAGGTATTAATTCCCTAAATTTTATTAAAAAAACACGTCTGAGATAAATCAAACGTGTTTTTCTGTATTTAAATTCGATTATAGTCTGCTCGCCAATTTTGAATCGCTTTCTTAATTTCATCCGGTTTTAAATTTTCCGCTGCTGCCCGCTTACTTAACTCTGGAAATTCCTTGTCACTTGCAAAACGTAAAGCTGCCAATTGAGAGAAACTGAGTTTAGGATCCAATAACTCCCCCGTTAAAACATAAAAACGAAGATTCTCTTCCGCACGTATTGCACGATCTTGTGCCTTTAATGGATAAAATCGTAAAAGTACTGCGATGATTACAATGATTATCATCATCAGAAAAAGGATTATCGATAGTAGAATGTTTTCCTCCTGTTTAATCGAACGAACTAGAAAAACAATAGTAGTTATTAAGGTCCCTAATAGTAATATCTGTAAAACAAAATGATAAATCGGGTGCACTCGTACATGAGATTTATAATCTTGATTTTGCATCTGCTTCCTCCCTTTACTTTTCCTATTTTCAATCCTATTCATCATAACCGTTCATTTATTCCCATTTAAACACATAGCTGGCAATAATAAATGCGCCTACGAGCCAACCACTCAAAATCAGTGCCTCTGTCCCTAAGCTCATAAACGATGCTCCAACATTCATCGTTTCTCGTAATGCATGGCTAAGATGGGCAATCGGTAAAATCTGAACAATTGGCTGCAAAAATTCTGGCATATTTTTAATCGGAAAAAACACCCCTCCCAAAAATAGCATCGGAAAGGACAGAAAACCGGCAATGGGCGATGCACTTTCTGGGGTTTTGGCGATGCCTGCAATAATAAATCCAATCGCCATAAACGCCAGTGTCCCTAAAAGGACAAAACTGATTAAAGTAAACCACGACCCGCGGACTTCAACACCAAAAATCAGATGCCCTACTCCTAAAACAATAAGTGCTTGCAAGCCATTCAATACAAGGCGGGCAGTAATTTGCGTCGCAATAAAAGTAGAAGCCTTTAGAGTGGTTCCTTGCATTCTTCTTAATATTCCCCGCTCTCTCCAGGCAGCGATTTGACCAGCGACGCCATTCATGTTGTTACTCATAATCATCATTGCAACAATCCCCGGCACTAAGAAATCAATATACTTTAAATTTAGTGTTTCGACCCCTTTCATATCCATTGCAACTACAGGATGATAATCGAGCATGTCTTTACTAATTCCATCAACTATATTACTTACTACCTGAAGACCGACTTGTGATACGGCTATGTTCGTTTCATTGAAGTAAACAGGAAGTAAGTAGGGGGCATTTTTTGCTGGTGGACTAGTTAAGCTTGCATCGTATCCTTTTGGGATGACGACAACTAGCTGTAAATCATCCTTTTTCAATTTGTTTAAAGCTGTACTTTCGCTCTTTTCTATTTGGACAGTTAATGCTTTGTTATCAATTAGTGTGGTTATTAATATCTTTGATTGAAACGATTGGTCTTGGTCTACCACACCAATCGTTAAAGAAATTCCATTTCCATTTCCTAAAAATGAACCCATGATCACCATGAGGAAAAGCGGAAAAGCCAGCGTCCAAAACAAGACCTGACGATTTCGAAGGAAAATCCGCAGCTGCGATAATGTAAGTTGCCAGTAAGCTCTCATCCTTCTCTTAATCTCCTTCCGGTCATATGTAAAAACACATCTTCTAATGTAGCTGTTCTTGTTTGCAAATCTGTTAATTTAAGCTGTTGATCTGAAGCCATCTGAATCAAACTGGTTAAGGTAAGTTGAAGATCATCTGTATATAGAACAAAAATATCCTTTTGATTCCCAACCTTTGTTACACCTTCGATTTCATGTAATGCAACATCAAAGGATTCATTTTCAAACCGAAACTCAACCGCACTATCTGACTGAAGGTTTTTAACAAGCTGGGACGGTGTGTCTAACGCAATCAGCTCGCCTTGGTTCATAATCGCAATTCGGTCACATAATACATGTGCCTCATCCATGTAATGGGTGGTTAACACGATGGTTTTCCCTTTCTTTTTTAAAAGGAGGATAATATCCCAAAGCGTTCTTCGTGCCTGTGGGTCAAGCCCTGTTGTCGGCTCATCTAAGAAAATGATCCATGGGTCATGAACAAGTGCCAGAGCAATGGCCAATCTTTGTTTCTGTCCTCCTGATAGACTTTTTATCCGACTTTTCCTTTTATCGCCTAGCAGCATCTCCTCAATTAAGGTAGGAATGGAAACCTGGTTCGGATAAAAACTTGCATATAAATGTAAGATTTCTTCCACTGTAAGCAGTTCAAAGAGTGACGTTGATTGTAATTGAACACCGATGACCTCTTTCACCTTTTTTAATTCTTTTGTGATGTCAAACCCACCAACGATCGCTGTCCCTTGATCGGGTTTTCTAAGCCCTACCAACATTTCTAACGTTGTGGTTTTTCCCGCACCATTTGGACCGAGAAGACCGAAAACTTCTCCCTTATGAACCTGAAATTCGACTCCCTTTACCGCTGTGAAATCGCCATATGTTTTCACTAGATTGATTACTTGAATGATTTCTTCTTGAGAACCCATTTTTCACACTCCATTTATTCATACTTAAACGTACATGCTGCAATCTTCTAGTAATCATTATTCTCGGTAATTTGTGGTCACTTGTTCTTGTTAAAAAACAACTCTAAATACCAATATTCTACAAAAAACAGTTTATTCCTCTAAAATTAAAAACAAATACCAGTTCGGTAACTTAGCGTATATTTTGAATTCTTGGGAATAAAAAAGAAACCATCTTAGTTATCTCCTTTTTGAAAATGGATGACCAAGATGGTTCGTTAAATTATCTTTTTCGCAGTTTTTTTCTAATCAAAATAACTGTTATTCCACCGAAAAGGACAATAATCGCAGCTAAAATATAGATTTGCTCTGAGCCACTTTCTTCAGGAGTCCCGCCGTCCCGTACCAGTTCGTTACTATTTGCGGTCATAATCCCAGCCTGCTGTCCGCCATCTACAACTGTGACATTTTTCTCTCCAAAAAACTCAATTATATATTGGATTGTTTCTTCGTTATACGGTTGCACACCAATTTCAATTGTATTTTCTAGCGGCGCTGTATGCGTAACTGTAATGCCTTTATCAGCTAACTCCTCCTTTTTATCTTCAAAAATAATCTTATCGACCTCTTTTTGTTTTTCAAGCATAGCCGCAGTTGGTTCAGAGGCTGCGGATGTCGTTAAGGTTGTCATAAATGGTCCGCATAACCCCAATATAATTGCCATCAGCATTTTAAGTTTCATTTTTTGTTCCTCCTAATTTTTTATTTAAATGATTTCGCGATTTTTACGGCTTCTTCATTGGAGACGTGCCCAGCTATCCAATAATGCACATCATTCAGGTACCAATGAAGCTCAGTATCCGTATTCCCGTCTTCTGGATTCAGATACCCCTTGGTCCCGTTAATATCTACATCTTCAAATCGATGTGGAATACCATCAAACATGTTTCTTTCAATGATGACTAAATAAGATTGATCTTCATGGAAATAAGTGAAAACAAGCTTATGGATCTGCTCCTGATTGCTGCCATAACCATGGATCCCATCCAATTTAAATTGACCCGGAGTGTAAGTCGGCAACAGCACATCCGTACCAAATGCTTGTTTTGCTTCGTTCTCACTGTTCAAAACCCATGACTGTCTCACAAGTGGATCAGTGGAGTTATTGCCCTCGTTTCGAAATAGGCTAGGGTTATCCGATGTTGTCTTTGGCTGGGCCAGATTTGAATTGTCTCCTCTTAATAACCAACTAGAAAAGAAGACTAGACAAACAGCTGCAACAGCTAACAATGTGCTGTAAACTTTTCTTTTTCGAAATATTGCGATCCAGGTTGCTCCACTTCGCTTTTGATTATCTGCAGTAAATTTTTTCCTCACTTCGTCTTGAAGCCGCGAATGGAAAACCAGCGATTCAAATAATGTCTGATCTAGCTCTTCCGAGAATACTTTCTTTATGTCTTTTTTCGGATCGGTCATTTACTGAAACCCCTCCTTTTCCAGTAGTCCTCCTAATAATTTTCTTGCGCGATGGAGTCTCCCGCGAACAGTACCTTCTGGATTGCCGGTAGCTTTGGCAATTTCTATCGTATTAAAATCCAGGTAATAGAATAAATAGAGCACCTCTTGATAATGTAGGGGCAATGTTAAAACATGCTTTAAAATCTCGGTCCTGTTCATCCGTTTGATAACTTCTTCTTCAAGGTTTCTGGTAATTGGTTCATTTATGAAAAGAGTATCGGATGGGATCTCTGCGGATCGCTTTAAACGTAAATGGTCTCGACAGCGATTAATCGTTATTTTTATCAGCCACGTTTTCACACTGCTGTCGCCACGGAATTTCGTCCAGTTTCGATAAGCGAGCATAAATACCTCTTGACTAATATCCTCAGCAAGATGACGATCACCTAAGTAAAAATAGGCAGTCCGCAACACAAGTGTACCGTATTGATTCATCATATCTTCAATCGCCGCAGAAGGATCTTTAGAGAAGTTTAGGTTATTATCTTTGTGGGAAGGCCTTCCCATTTGACCACCTCCACCATAATAGACGGGTAGTAAATGATTTGCGCTACGCTCTTTCAAAAAAAAGACCGAATCAACTTGTGTTGAATCGGTCACGAATTTTCTTAATTAATTTTCACTCTACACACTGTACTTTGTAATTATTCATCCTGTTCGGGGTAGAAATATTCATAGGTTAGTTCATTGCCATTTAATGTGATGGTAACTTCATTCTGGAAGGTTACTGAAACAAAGGTAGTTGACAATCCTTTTTCGGATTTTTTCTGCCAACTGACATCCTGGAGAATTTTATCTACATACTGATGATAGGCCTTAGTGGATGCACCTTCCCAACGATATACTTCGTTATTATTAGATGTATCGGAAACTGGTTCTAAATCAACTGGGTAAATCATCCTTCCGTAGCCATAGGTCACGTAAAGCGGCTCATTATGATGATAAGAAGTTTTCCCTTTAAGTTCTAATGTTGACATCGCTTTAAAAATATTTGCATACTCAAGCTTTGGATAATCAAACGTAAACTGTAGCCATTTTTCCGCTCTCAATGGTATAAAGAAGTAATACCTGATGACGACGTCCTGCATTTTTACGTGCTCAATATACATGTTGGTTTTATTAGGAAAATGTTCAAGTTCTTTGTTAACAAACATCGGCTTTGATTGGATAATCGAGTTCATTTCTGCTTCGGTTACTTCAATCACGGTCCCAAATGGAATCGGATTATTTTTGTAGTATAGCTCTAATTTCTTACCTGATTTTTTACTAGTCACATCTTCAAGCTTCCAGCTGAATGATTGATCATCAACTGTGAAATAGTCAGCACTATTTAGTCTAGTGTTTTTCTCCAACAGCATGAACAGAAATCCTCCAAAAATCACAACAAGCAATGAGGCGGCGACGATGCTTTTCCATTGCAGGAATTTAAATGGACGAGCTTTAGAGGGGGCTTGTGCGAGTGATTGTCGAATCCTTTTTCTGATTTCATCTTTTTCCGTGTCAGTTGACCCAACTTGCTTTAGCAGCTCCCATTGATCATCAAAATGGTTGTTCGCCACGTATTTCCCCTCCTTTTTCGTTCATTTTCCTAAGAGATTGCAGTGCCCTTGATAATGTTTTTCTCACCTTTGCTTCTGACCAATCGAGAATCTCCGCCACTTCCTTTGTTGAACAATCTTCAATCTTAATTAACGTAATCACGAGACGATAATTTGGTTTTAGCGATTGAATATACTGCATTTGTTCAAGGATCATTTCCCTATTTTCGATAATCTGTTCGACATCGATTGAAGATGGTATTTCATTAGAAAATCCCATCACGTTGAACAGCCTTTTTCGTTTTCGTCTGCGAATTTCATCTAACACTAAATACTTCGCAATTCCGAAAAGCCATGTCTTCACAGCGGAGCGGTTTTCAAATCGCTCAAGTCCTGTGAATGCTCGTAAAAAAGTGTCGTGAACCAAATCCTCGCATGATTGCTTATCACCAATCATAAATAAAATAAACCGATAAATATCATCATAATACTGTTCATACCACTCCATCACAATCTCTTCTTTGTCCTTACTCAAGCCCCCATCACCTTCTTTTTTTCTTTCTTACCCATAAGTCGTCATCAATTAAAAAATGTGACACTTTTTTAAAATGGTTTGCTGTTTTTATTTTTCATAGTGCCCGTCTGGGTCTTTTTCCCTGTCCCAGGGCACTATGAACCTATCAAAGTAAAAGAGCCACTTAAAAAAATAGACTACCAAGAATGGCAGTCTATCCTCAGATTTCAAATTCCCATTCATCTCTAAGGTTTAAATAGAGTACAAGCAGTGTATCTTCCAATTCCTGTTCGCTTTTCCCAAGCACATCTTGTCCGATTTTCGGAAACAGAATCTCGGCAATTTGTCTCGTGAGTTGATTCTTCTCTACCAATGGTAATTGCGTAAAACGGCCGGCATATATATTCATTAGCTTCCAATCTTTCGCTGTAAAAGCCTTGAACGTCCATTCATCGATTATGAGGTCATTCTTTGAAATCCCTCTGCTCGCGATTGCTTTTTCAATCGGAGTTAGTTTCTTTTTCCGTTTCGCCTTTCGCTCATGGACCACAATCGTTCCAGCGACAAGATCTCCAAGCCGCTTATGCTTCGAATGGAAAAATACCATGATAATCCCTAGAAAATAAGCTGTCGGCAAGGTATCAATAACCCGCATCAGATTGCGAATAAAGCTCGATAGCAAGGTGATACTGTGACCATTTTCTTGGATAACTCTTATCCCAATTAGCTTCTTGCCAATCGTCCTTCCGCCTGAAAAAAATTCAAATGCAAAAAAATATCCCCAATTAATGATAAACAAGACAATAATCGTAATCGCTATAGGAAGAGTGTCCTCAAAGAAAAAAAAAGGCAGTGGTGACGTTCCTTCCATGATCAGCCATACAACAATAAGAGCCAGAAGGTTAACAATGTTTAATAGAATTTGGTCAATGATAAAGGCTGCTGCTCTGCTGCCTAAACCAGCGACTTGAAATTGAAGTGAGACGTATTCCGGTGTTTTAATCTCCATTTGTTCTTGATTCATAAGGTATCCCCCATTCTCTTAGGTGATTTTCTCTATAGCTGTTTCTATTTTTCTCTAAAATTATTATAATAAGAAGAATAGTAAAAAAATACAAAGCCGCGTAATGCTAACAAGAGGTGTCAGAATGAATGTAAAGCAATTTGTAAAACTGCATCGTGACGAATGGAAAGAGCTCGAACAGCTGGTGACCGCTTTAGGGAAGCGGAGAAATAAGATTACCGGTGCCAATATTACTCTCTTTCATCGACTCTATCAAAAGGCAGCGCAGAATCTTTCCTACAGCCAGACCTATTTTCCCGCAGATGAAGTAACACACTATTTGAACGGACTGGTTTCTAAATCACATAACCTGTTGTACAAAGATCAAGTTTCAAGCTTTAAACAACTTCGTTATTTTTTCAGCACAAAATTTATTGGCTTATTGTTAGAACAATGGAAATTTGTCTTGATCGCGCTGATTTTGTTTACTATTGGTGCCTTAGGGAGCTTCCTCTCAGTCATGAATGACCCGCTCCATCTTTATTCGATTCTTCCGGCGGATATGGCTCAAAGCGTGAACCCTGAGCAGCTGGGAAGCCATGATGGTGCGGTAGACTCCTCATTGATGTCCGCTAGTATTATGACGAACAATATAAAGGTTGCAATATTAGCCTTTGCCGGCGGGATTACTATTGGGCTCTTAACCGTCTATTTAATGGTTTATAACGGAATCCTTATTGGCGCACTTGCAGCTCTGTTTTGGCATCACGGCAAATCCTATGATTTTTGGGCCTATATTGTCCCTCATGGAATGATTGAGCTTACAGCAATTTTCATTGCCGGCGGTGCAGGACTGTTAATGGGCTACAAGCTCTTTGTCCCGGGGCAATTTTCTAGAGGCTATCAGCTAAAGCAGCAAGCGAAGCGTTCCGTGCAGCTCCTGTTAGGCACGATTCCCTTATTTGTTATTGCCGGCGTGATTGAAGGCTTTATCACACCGGCCGCCATCTCATTAGAATTAAAGTATATCGTTGCCATCGTAACGGTAATTGGTTTAATCCTTTATGTTATCATTGGAAGACTTAGACTCCTGAAAACTACAAAAGGTTTTGATTCATAATTTCGATATAATGGGAAACGGCCGCAATCGCAAGTTTCTCCTCCCGGGCCTCTATTAATTGGAGGCCTTGTTTTTCCCATTTTATTTTTTCCCGTTTCTTAATAACAATTTGCTGCTGTGCGATACTTTTCAGCATGGCTGCCTGCACATCGACTGGCTCTGCTTTGGTTCTCTTTACAAGTGTCTGATCCTCAATCCCAATCATCAAAAAAAGATGCCGTTGTCTGAGGCGTTTTAAAAAGATTAGCGCACTTTCCTCATGTAGAAACGTCCTTACGTCGCTGAATAATAACAGCAGACTTCGCTTCTTTTGCACCATTTCTAAATATTGCAGGACGGTCCCATAATTGGACTCGGCTGCATCCACCTGCAGATGATAAATCGCTTGGAGAATTGTCTGTAAATGGGCCATTCCTTTCGCTGGCGGAACAAAGACTTTTATTTCCTTCGAAAAAGCCAACACAGAAACATAATCTCCCTTTTGCAGCGCGGCAGCTGTTACGGTCAGCGCTGCTTCTAAAACTCTCTCAAGGCGGTTCCCTTTTGTCAATTCCGCCCCCATCATTCTCCCGCAATCAATTAAGATGGTAACATATTTGCCGTGCTCAGGTTCATACTCATTCGTCATCACTTCTTGCAGCTTCGCTGTTTGCCGCCAATTGATTTTACGAGGATCATCACCAACTACATAACTTCTAATCTTTGCAAAATCACCGACACCACTGCGTTGTCTGCGGATATTCAATCCTTCGTAGACAAGAAATTTCTGAGCATTTTCGAGATATTGTTTAGTTTCTGTTAAATCCGGCAGGACTTTGACTGAATCCTCTAATCCGACTGTTGTTTGCTTTTCCCATAATCCGAATAAACTGGTATAGCGAAAGTAAAGCTTGTTTATATCAAACTTACCTCTTACCATGGGGATTGTCTCATATGTAATCACTGTCGATACTTCCTTCTGGATGACTCCAGTCACTGGAAACGGCCGTTCAAAAGTCTGTGGTAATCCATCGATGAAACGGAAGGTTAGAGCACGCTGAGAGCGATTGCTTACTTCCAGCTCCACCTGATAGGGTATCCCTCGTTCCAGCTCTGAGGGCAGAAAACGTTTAAAGCTAAGCTCCTTTTTCTTCGGTGAAAACAGTAAATCACCTAGACTGACCAAAAAAACAATCAAATTGACGGTGATGATGAATCCCCATGAAATCTCCAAAAAAGCCGTACCAATCACTAAACTAAGCGACAGGATGAGAACCATCATCATTAACCGTTTGGTAGGTAAAACTCCTCTATCTTGGAACAGGAACCGACCCCACAAGTTCTTCAATGATCTGGTCAACGGTAGCACCCTCCAATTCTACATGCGGGGATAACTGAATACGGTGTCTTAAGGCCGGTTTGGCGACCATTTTGATATCATCCGGCGTCACATAGTTCCGGCCTGTAAGGTATGCCCATGCTTGTGCCGCTTTTCCAATCGATATTCCTGCCCTTGTACTTGCACCGAAGCGAATCGATTCTGATTCCCGCGTTTTCCTGACAATTTGCATCGTATAATCGATGACGTTTTCGCCAACGGTAACTCTTTCAATTTGTCTTCTAATCGAAATAAAACTGTCCAAATCAAGAATAGTAGAAACAAGCTTTGCGTCAAAACTGTTTTCAATTACCTGTCTTAAGACATTTTTCTCTTCCTCAAAAGAAGGGAAATCAATGAACAGTTTAAAAAGAAAACGATCTTGCTGTGCTTCCGGCAGTGGATAGGTCCCTTCAAATTCGATTGGGTTTTGGGTGGCCACTACAAAAAACACCTCTGGTAATGGATAGGTTTCACCTTGGATTGTGACTTGTTTTTCTTCCATTGCCTCAAGTAGAGCTGCCTGGGTCTTTGCCGGTGTCCGGTTGATTTCATCAGCTAGGAGAATATTCGTGAAAATCGGACCTTTTAAGGTTTGAAAGCTGCTTTCCTTCATATTGTAAATCGTACTTCCGGTAATATCACTTGGAAGCAGGTCCGGCGTAAATTGAATACGATTAAAGTCACCGCCAAGCAGACTGGCCAGTGTTCGTACCATTTGTGTTTTTCCGGTGCCTGGCACCCCTTCGAGCAAGACATGACCCCCAGACAATATCGCCGATAGCAAGAGCCTTAGATTTAGACTTTGACCTAAAATCCGCTGCTCATATTTTTCTAAAAAGGATGTTAATTCTTCGTTCATCCTTCCTCCACCTCTTTCCGTAATTGCTCAAGACTCCTGGACCAAAGCAAAAATTCCTGTTTGCTTACTTTTTCTTTTTCAAGTATATTGGTCAACCCAATTAAAAATGGGCGAATCTCATTTGCCTGCATCCCACTGTGTTGTCGCTCCAAGAAACTAGACAACTCCCTCCATTCAACCCGGTATGGAATTCGCCAATGCTCTTGTAACAATAATTTAAGATAGTCAGCCTGAATCAATAAGGAATCGTGGTACCGTCTGCCGCGGAGATACCAAGCCGTGATCGCCCGAATTCCTTCGTCGCTAAAACGAACCGACTCTTCCCTTGAAACAAGCAATGGTCCAAACCGCTTTCCTTTGAACCATAGCCAAAGCATCATTAGCAGGATTCCTTGGAGAATGAGTAGTAAAAACCACATCGGGTATACCGTCATAATCGATGAGCCATTCTGACTGCCATGAAGGTATTCATCAAAAAAGACAGTCCCCGTTTTTGTTTCATTGAACAAGTTGAGAACAAGTGTTAAATTGTCATTCTTTAACAGGTTGTCATTTGTCAGCCACTCTGGTGTAATCGCAACGATCAATTGTCCTTTTCCAACAGGTCGTTTCAGCGCAATCGCACCGCCGCCAGCATCACCAAGGAGAATTGCGTCATCCTTGTTTGTAACTAAGCGGATGAAGGAGTTCATTTCGGCCTTATATGTTCCTTGATTTTCCCTATACCATTTTACTTCATGATTGGGGGAAGGCAGTTCGGGAACTGTATCCAAATCAAACATTCCTTTAGGATTGGTTTGAAATAAAAGAATTGTATTGCCGGCCTTCATGAAGTCTTTATAGGCATCCATATCTTCCGTTTCCGGAGTGAAAAAAGGTTCAACCATTACCAGGAGTTTTTCTTCACCCTGTTTCGGCAGCTTCAGAGGGTCTGCTGTCCAGCTGTTAACACGAACTTCCTTCTTTAAATATGTATAAAATGCCTTCACACCAGTTGGAGAAGGAGAATCAGCGACAAAATTGGGATATTGCTTTGGTCTTTGAGAGCTGACATATAAACTAATCAGGATAAAAACGAGGAGCAGAACTGTCAGCCAAATCCATCCCTGTCTCTTAGGTTTAAGATTCTTCAAGTGTTCTCCTCCGTCCTGCCAAGTGTTTGCTCATATTCCCCAAGCATTCTTCTAACTTCCGTTTGAAAATGTTGATATTCTCTTTCTTGAACCTTCCGCTCACCATAGGTCACTTCATCAAAAAACGCTGCAAGATCATAAAATTTTACTGCCCATTGTTGATTGACTTTTCGGAGTTCCTCATAATACTCCCAATTTGTTTTCCAAATCCGTGCCTCAAGCCAATTTTTTTCATGAAAATAAAGGAGCAGGGCTAAAAACAGGTGACGGGTAGCAAGCGTGTATTCCGCTAAACTTTCTTTGTTTGTAGCCTCCAGTAAATGCCTTTCGGACGACCAATTGATTTCGTTCATCGATTGAAGCGGCATTTTGTTATGCAACAATTTATTTCGGTTGTGATTGCGAATCATAAAAATAGCAGCAAAGGCCAAAAAGAATACAACCACGACAATAATCACAATAAGTATGGGCCCAGAGGCACTGCCGGCAGATTCCATGGAAGGAAATAATTTCATCAGCTGCTCGGCTATCCATTGTTTTGCTTTTTCCCATAGGGTTTCAATCAAGCCTTTTGATTCATTGTGATAAATCTGATATTCTTTTGTATTTAATATGTCTTTCAGTTCATCCCTTGCTTTATTAGCATCAAGCATAATCCTCACCTAACTTATTTAGGTATTTAGTTTAGATTGTTTTTTTGTTGTAATTCTCAATCATATCCTTTAAATCATCACCCTCATGTCTCGTTTTCAAATCAAGATACATGACAGCATAGCCTACAGAGAAAATCATTGTCGTAATTAAGGTGACGAGGTTTGAAATAAGTGATAACAACACACTATTTCCTAAAAAGAGACCAAACGTCAGTTGGACGGCGACCTCAATAGCGTAAATAATTAAATAAAAGACGATATAAAGACCCATCAATGTCCAAGTACGTTTTCTGGATAGTCTCCAGCTTCGATCTAATCCAGGCGAATCCTTGTCCAGCACGACGGAAGCAAAGTAAAAGCTCCAGCGCGTTAATAACAGCCCAATTCCGACAGCAAAGCCTAAAAATAGCACGATGGCCCCGAGAACCCCTAAAACCGGATTCGCCTGATAACCAAATATGGCCGTTACAGTAACAAGGATAATCGGAATAATGATAATCAGACCCGAGATAATTCCAAATAAAATACTACTTCCAATCATCGGCCAAAATCGCGAAAAAGCTTGTTTAATGACGGAACCAACGGTATATTCATCATTTTTTCGAATATTTGCAATGGCGAATAGGATGGCTGCCTCCGCCACCAGACCCAAAATCCCACCGATCAAGCCTACTATTATGATGCCAATGTCAGGGCCCAAGCCGTTTGTCTCAATTGTTCCGTTTTCAGTAAAACCCGAGAGAATTTGCTCAAACCAGGCATCCCCACTCCCCAACTCTCTAAAAAAGCTAGTACCAGCAGCGAGCTGAATGATTGCTTGTAGCAAATAGACCGGACCCATAAAAATAAGTAATATCAAGAAAAAATCTTTAAAGCGATTTTTGGTTAAACTAAAGGTATGGTCGAGGATTTCCCCAAAACCTTTTGGTTTGTTAAACTTTGTATCCATAGACTGAATCCTCCTAGAAATGATTTAATAAAACATATTTTAACATTATTCTGACATATTTACCGTAGATCGTTATAAAAATAGTAACGAATAAAATTAGTAGTGTACTATTTTATTCATCCTTTTTGACTACTTCTTGCTGGTTTTCATAGACAAGCCAATCGGAGCCATTGATTTTGTTAGAACCTTCTATGATTTTTTTCTTCACTCGCGCCTGTTCAGCACCTGTTAATTTAGTAGGCTGATAGTTATTTCTAGAAGACACAGATGAAATCGAAAATGGCACAACGTTAATTTCCTTTTTATCGGTGAGAACACCGTTTTTCAAATGGAAGGTTTGTTGAAACACATATGTATCCTTGTCCCTTGGGTTTCGATTCCCGCCAAACATAAAGTTGCCCAAACTATAGACAATAAATTTCCCTTTATATTCTTCTATTCCTTGGACTACATGGGGATGATGGCCAAGAATAAGGTCTGCACCACTATCGATTGAAAAGCGGGCTAGCGATTTCTGAGAATCATTCGGTATGTACTGATTCTCATTTCCCCAGTGATAGTGGATTAGAATAATCTGTACTCCCTGATTTCTTAGGATTTTTATATCCTGTTCCACCTTTTGACGGATTTCTTTTGTATCTGACCAGCCTTCATAACCTAAAGCCCCGACCTTAGTTCCTTTGATGGTCGTAATATACTGATGATCGTAGCCAAAATAGCCGATATTTTGATTCTGCAATGCGGAAATCGTGTCATTGTATCCCTTCTCCAGGTAATCATGGCTATGATTGTTTGCTAGATTTACAGCTTCAATGCTGCCTAATTCAAGAATTTTGGCGTAAGATGGGTCACCCTTAAAGCGAAATGTCTTCTCGGCCTTTTGCGTAGCATTTGTGAGCGTGGTTTCTAAATTCACGGTCGTAAAATCGTCCTCCAAGAATATTTTATCCAAGCCCTCAACGAAATAAGCCAGACCATTGGCAGACGCCGTCTTTACAAACGAATCGCTATAGGTAAAACTTTCATCGGTTCCAAGCGTAAAATCCCCGGCTGCACTTATTTTGATTGTCGTTTCTATATCTGGTTCCGGCTTGATTTCTGGTTTTTCTTCGACTGCTACCTCTTGTTTCGGCTCCTCTTCTTCTCCCTTTTCTGTTGCCTTTCCCCCAGCATGAGAAACTTTACTAGAAACATTTTCTGATTTCAATTTGTTAGCGTAGAATAAGCCTCCGGCAAGGAGCAAAATAATCGCTAGGATCGCGAACCGAACAGTCCCTTTTGATTGATGGCGTTCTTTTCTCGTTTTTCTCCCGCTTCTGTCTCTATTGTTCATCTCTATATATAGCTCCTTTATTTTTCTAACATTCTTAATTCTACATTAAATTCCGCTAATACTCTATCAGTTTTACATAATAATGGTTGATATATAGAAAAAGCAGACCGTATTTCCGGCCTGCTTCCCTATACTTACTTATACGGTTAAATCTTTTCAATAGCTGTTAATCTTTCCTGTACCTCTTCTTCGCTTAATCCATGTTCAGCGATATAGCGGTTCCGCGGATGAACTCTGCATTCGTGGGAACAGCTGCGTAAATGTTTATGTTCGTTTTCTTCTGAACAAAGAATTTTTTTATTACATGCCGGATTGGCACAATTCACATAACGCTCGCATGGTTCACCTGTAAAATAATCTTTCCCGACAACTACGTGCTCTTTACGATTTACGGGTACACTAATGCGCTCATCAAACACATAGAGCTGTCCATCCCATAAATCCCCTTGAACTTCAGGATCTTTTCCATAAGTAACAATCCCGCCTTCAAGCTGTGACACATCTTCAAATCCCTCTTGAAGAAGCCAGCCTGAAAATTTTTCACAGCGGATCCCTCCGGTGCAATACGTGAGAATCTTTTTGCCTTCAAAATCCTGTTTATTTTCTCGAATCCAGTCTGGCAAATCGCGGAAGTTCAAAATATCCGGTCTGACGGCACCTCTGAAATGGCCCAAATCATATTCATAATCATTGCGGGCATCGATAACCACGGTGTCTTCTTTCTGCATTTCCTCGAAAAATTCTTTTGGTTTCAAATGCTTCCCAGTTACGACATTCGGATTAACATCATCTTCCAAACGTAAAGTAACAAGTTCAGGTCTGAAACGGACCCGCATTTTTTTAAAGGCATGCCCTGATGCTTCATCTATTTTAAAAATTGTTCCGGCAAACAGAGGATGCTCCTCCATGTATTTTATATACGCGTCCGTCTGTTCGATGGTGCCTGACACCGTTCCATTAATTCCTTCAGACGCAATAATAATTCGACCCTTTAAACCAATATCATTACATACTTGAAGATGTTCTTTCGCAAACTCTTCCGGATTCTCGATTACGACATATTTATAATACAATAACACTCTATATTCTTGATTCATAATGAACACTTACACCTCTTAATTAATGATTAACCTATTTACTATATCAAAAATCCGGCCTGCTGCACAAATTTTTTTCTTTCCCCAGCATAGAGGTTGATATTACCAACCCTTAAAACCTGTTTTTTCTGATACAATTTTTATGAGGAAGACAATTGAGGAGGAATTCTGTCTATGAACAAACGTATTCTCCTCTTTGCTTTGGTAATTATCATTACCTTCATAGGAGGAATTATAACCGGAGTATTATATTCTACAAATAATGCAATAGAAAATAATGATACACTATCTAAAAATATAGTAAACGCACCTAAATCAGCACTAAAACCCAAAGAAAAAGCATTGCCAGAAATAGAAAAAGAACGTTCAAAAGCGCTTATCGCCTATGTTCAGGATTTCCGCGACCCAACCGGAATTGATTATGCCAAACTGACACACGTCATTTTCTCCTTTGCCCATCCGACAAAGGAAGGCGGCATTTTGATCAATGGCGATCCTGCCTTAAAAAACTTACGGGCCACCGTTGCAAATGCCAAGAAATATCACACAAAGGTAATCCTTGGTGTTGGCGGCTGGTTCCACATCAATGGCGGGGAATCGTATCCTTATTTTAAGGCGGCGATTTCTAATCCTGCCACCCGGGCAAAGCTTGTTCAGGAGCTTACTAGTTTTGCAGACCGTGAGAACGTAGACGGCATTGATATTGACTTCGAGCATCCGCGCAATCAAGAAGATGCTGTAAACTTAGCCGCTTTCACTAAAGAGCTAAGCGAACAGCTTCATCCCAAACACAAGGAATTATCGGTTGCCGTTTATGCAAAAATTCATGCAGTAACCTTGACCGAAACCAGTTTTGTCAATTATGAAACAGCCATGTTTCAACATGTCGATCATGTTAACATCATGGCCTATGATGGTCAGTGGGATGACGGCTACCACGCCGCTAATTTATCCCCCTATCCCTACATTGAGAAAATTGTAGGTTACTGGGCAAACTATTTTGAAGCCAACCATTTATCAAAGGAAAAACTTGTTTTGGGTGTTCCGCTTTATGCTCAGCCGGAGAATCCTAAAATAAAACAGGTTTCTTATGAAGCAATTATCAACAATAATCCTGCAAATGCTGCCAGCGATACAGTAAAAATGAATGGGACGACCTATTACTATAATGGGGATACCACGATGAAAAAGAAAACAAAATTAGCGCTTGAACATGGCTTTGGCGGGATGATGCTGTGGGAAGCAGGACTTGATGCAAAAGGATCACACAGTCTTACCAGCACTATTTCTGCGGAATTGAAAAATTCAAGTAATAATCCGGTGAAATATTATACGATAAAGAAAAATAAATAAAAAAAGGCTGTCTTCTCAAATTTTTGGGAGACAGCTTTTTTTTATACTTGTACATTATCGACACGAATTTGTATAAAACCTCCAATAATGAAGAGGAATGACACAGAATTGTAATAAATTATGGCAGTTGTCGTATATTTTTCCAAAGTTTTTGCAGGATTTTGTCGCAATAAAGAGAATCAAGTAAAGGAGTTTAAAAAAAGGAGGAAAACAGATGAAGAAATTTTTAACAGTATTATGTGGAGGCTTAATTGCATTAACTTTGTTCGTAACCACAGGGAATACGGCAAAAGCAGCGGGACCAACCAATCTAGCAGCAGTCACCGATTCAGAAGATTGTGGCTGCCACGACGTTACCCAACTTTTTGGAGCTGAAAGAAATAAAATTGTAGCTAAGATAATTAGCTGTAATGAATTTAAGACGGTCGAAAAAAAACTTAATCAAGATGGATTTAAATGGAATGGCGCAAATTCAATCGAAGTAATGAAGCATAATGAAACCGGAACCATAATGGTTGGTGTTCCTTTTACTAATTCCAAGGGACTTGTCTTAATGGCCGTTTTTTTTGATGGAGTATTTATGGGCATCCAGCCAGGGGATTCTAACTAAAACGAAAATTCCCAACCATTACGCGGTTGGGAATTCTTTTTAGGCAGGATACGGGCGGTTAAAAAGGAAACTATCCAATCTGTTCGTCATTGTTTTCCATTTGCAATAAGGCTCTTTTATTTGGTATTTGAGTCAGGTTTGATTTTTTTAGAAGATAGGATAAATGATCAATGGGCATTGAACCATGGCCTTTACCCTCTCCAAGTGTGAACTGAACCGTAATTCCATTGTAAGCAATCACCGTAAGCGATTCAGCGGAGTTAAAATTTTCCTGAACCCCTTGAGAAATTTGATATTTCGTTCCCTCTTCAATTTGCATTACGTCTCTCCTTTGATGATATTCTCCCTAACAGTATGCCATAAGTTACCTGTTACATACATATTTTTTCCAATTGATGTCATAGTAGATTTCAAAAAAAAGAGAGGCTAAATCCCCCTCTCATGCTACAACAATTTACTCGTCCTCATCCATCATTTCATCAAACGCCGCCGACACTTTGTCAAATTCTTCGTCGCTTTCAATCGCGGTAAAATCCCCATCTTCGTCGATCTTTAGAAAGAAGATATCAATATCATCATCCGTTTCTTGTTGCACGTCTTCCGCAAATCCAACCGCGACGTAGTCAGCTCCTTCAATTGTCATTACTCCTAGTACTTCAACCTCTTGTTCTTGGTCATTTTCATCGCTGATTGTAAAAATTTCGCCTACTTCGATTTTAGTCATAATAGTAGTTCCCTCCTATTTTTTAAATCTTCCTTCAAACAGTATCTCTTAAAAAGAGAAAATAATCCACATTCAACGGAATTTATCTATATTTTCAAGTCAATACTTCCCGTAATACAATTCCAAGTGAGATGCCAATGAACATTGAAGTAAGAGTGCCGAGCAAGAAATACTCTGCCCAATCCCGGTCATCCATTTGTTTAAACCTGGCAATCGATTTTGCCGCAACAATAAACCCGATGGCTGGGTAGGCACTGTAAAATGTTAACACTAAAACTAGCAATCTTTCAATATAACCGATTAATTTCCCGCGAGATAGATCGTGTTTAGAAAAAATGGTGTAATGATATTCCTCTGTTAGCTCCTTTTTTCCAATCCTTGAATGGGCAAACTGATCCTCATGTCTGTTAGCTTTGAATGCATATTTTCCTTCAAAGCTTAACAGCTGGTTCGGCAGCGACCCTAAAAGAATCCTTATTAAATGTCCGCTAACACTTGTGGTTAGAATCACAATGATGAAGATAAACAAAACGGCATTAATAGGGCTTAACTTATGCCCTTCCTGGAAAACTTTACTTATATTTGTTATCTCTAAACCAATAAATAAATGACATGCAAGCAAAATCATCCCAAGATGAAGTAATTGATCCAATAGGAAAAAACTAAGCCGCTTCATATTCTCCTCGTTAGTAATTTTAATGGTATCCAGCAGTTTGATTTTAATGAAGTCGATTAGAAAATGAGAAAAAACAATAAAAACCAAAGGGAAAAGGAAATAATGAAGGGTATTTAATAGGGTAAAGTGAAAAATCAAATCGCCGCCAAGAACTAACGCAGTCATAGAAAAATGATGCGCCAGATGCTTCTTAAGGTTTTTATATTTTTCCCTCACCATATTATCTGTTTGCAAATAAAAATCAGCAATTAGATGGGCGAGAATGAGACTTAAAATAAGCATGGTTTCTCCTCTCTAGTTAATAAGCAGCATGTTTATATTGTCCTTCAAATGACTCCTAATCGAATCATGTAACCTCTCAGCTGTTTCCATTGGGTTACCCGCTATACCTTGAAAGGTGTTTTTCTGTAATGAATTTAGGACGTTAACCAATTCATGAAAGGTACGGAGGACTTCTTCGCTTTTTCCTTTTTTAAAATGGCTCGAAATAGTCGGCGCTGTTTTACCAAGCAGTTCCCCAACTGCTTTTTGCTGCTGTAAGATTAGATATAAAGAACATACGAGCTCCTGGATGTTCGTTTGGTCTTTGATGAGAGTGTGCTGCAATTGCAGGATTGTGTTAAATAACGTTTCGAATTCATAGCGAAACTGGTTGTATAAAACAGGGATATTTCGATCACCTAAATAAAATTGGTCAAGCTCAAATTTAAAGGGAGGCCGATTTTGTTCTTGTTTCAACAAATCATTCGCATATCGGGCCTGCTTAATCAACGGATGGATCCATGTCTCGATATCGACTTCTTCTAAATTTCGATCAATATCCCCAAAAGACAAACCAAAATAAGGTTTATGATTGCGATATTTCCAAAACCTGCTTACATAAAAAGCGATGATATAGGCTGTTGAATAGCCATTGCCAACAAAGATGATTTCATCACCAGCTCGATGCTTTACTTTTACTGGTCCGTTGTTTTTGGTCCAAATGGTGATCCATTTCACCATCCCATCTAGATAGACGGTCAGTTCATCTCCCATATCTTCGGCCGTCGAATTACTGACATCTAATATAAAAATTGAGATTGGATTTTGCTTTGTTTCCACGGTTCGCACACCCTAATTAGATTATTTAGTCTAATTTTATAAAAGTTCGATTAAATAGTCAAACTTCATTCTAATTCGATTATTTAGTGCAAATTCGCCTGATTGCTAAATGATTGTATACTCTCTCCATTCGGGAGGCAAGAGCAATTGATACTGCTTTTGGAGAAAGCGGTCGTCGACAAGGACAATCGTCCCATGATCGGTTTCCGAGCGAATCAATCGTCCCCCTGCTTGCAAGACCTTGTTCATACCGGGGTACACATAAGCATAATCAAAGCCATTCTTATCCTTTTTATAAAAATGATCCTTGATAAGGTTTCGCTCAAAACAAAGCTGTGGCAGCCCAACCCCAACCACAACAACTCCATTTAAACGATCGCCGATTAAGTCCACTCCTTCAGAAAAAATTCCGCCAAGAACAGCAAATCCAAGTAGGGTTTCTTTTTGACCAGGCATAAATGCCGCTAAAAAGGCCTCTCTTTCTGCTTCTGTCATCCCAGTCGATTGAATGATTGTTTTCGTTTCTTCATCTGATTGCTTGAATTGTTCATAAACGGATAGTAAATAGTGATAGGACGGGAAAAATATCAGATAATTACCCGGCCGGTTTTTAATTAACGACTTTATCATCGTTACCATCGAATCCTTCGTCTGTTCCCGATCCCTAAAGCGAGTGGACAATGGTTTAATAAAGATATCGACCTGATCGTTTGAAAATGGGGACGGGATGGAGAGCGCATAATCCTCCTTATTCCCGCCAAGGATATCTTGATAATATGGTAATGGTGAGAGTGTTGCTGAGAAGAACACCTTTGAGCGATACCCTTTCCCCATTTGCTTAAGCAGCTTCGAGGGATCGATGCAAAACAGTTTAATCACCAAATCGTTTTTATTTTTCTCCGCGTAAATAACATAGTGCTCATCAAGCAGCTGAGCGATTTTTAAAAAATTATTCACCGTGAAGTAGGCTTCTAAGAGACTTTGGGAGGTAGTTGTTAGAAGTTGCTGTTCTGCATTCTCTACAAATTGAACAAGCTGTTCTAAAAACGCTTCACCCAGCTGCTCTAAGATAAATTCATTTTTATCGGCATTTACTTTTTTCAAGGAAATGAACGAGGAATTCAACTTGCTAGCAGCCTCATAAATCACTTTGTTGACACCCTTAAAGTCTTTTTTCAACTGGAGGAACGTCTCTTTGTTTAATGAAGCTGAGAACATCTCCCGCCCTCGGTCAACAAGATTATGTGCCTCATCGACCAATAATACGGTCGACTTCTTTTGCTCCTCAAATAATCGCTTTAGCGACACCCTTGGGTCGAAAATATAATTGTAATCGCAAATGATGGCATCAACGGCATAGGCAAGGTCAAGCGAAAATTCAAATGGACAGACGGTATGCTTACGGGCATAGGCTTCGATAACTTCACGGGTCATCCCGTTTTCATTTGATAAAATATCAAGAATTGCTTCATTAATTCGGTCATAATACCCATCCGCAAACTCGCAGTAATCCTTTTGACAGATCGTTTCTTCCTTGAAACAAACCTTGTCCTTTGCTGTAATGGTGACCGTGTTGATACAAAGACCGCCTGTACGCATCCGGGTGAATGCCTCTTCCGCTGTTGTTCTGGTAATTGTTTTTGCAGTCAGGTAGAAAACGCGGTTTAGTGGCCCTTCTCCCATCGCCTTCACTGCAGGAAAGAGGGTGGATATCGTCTTGCCTATTCCTGTTGGTGCTTTTGCGAACAGATTTTTATTATCTACAATGGTTTTATAAACAGCTCCAGCTAGTTTCCGCTGGCCATCGCGATAGGTTTCGAACGGGAAAGCTAATTCTTTACAACTCTCATTTCGTTTGATTCGATGATTGTGCTGCAGCTTTGCATACGGTGCGTAGCCATCAATCACCTCTACTACAAATGTCTCTAGTTCTGAGTAGGAGTAGTTCTTTTGATAGTATCTTTTTGCTTCTGTTTCCGTATTGACATAGGTTAGCTGGACAAGGATTTCCTTTAGTGAGTTGTCTTTGGCATACATATAGGCATACAGTTTCGCCTGCGCCCAGTGAACAGGGTAACCTTCCCCTTCGATTTGTTCGAGTGGCAGCGAGAACGACTTAATCTCATCGACCATTACCCCGCCATCACGAAACAAAAGCCCATCACATCTGCCATCAATAAGGAAGGTAAGGCCATCATGGAAAATTTCAGCTTGAAGATAAACTTCCTTTTGGTCCCCCTCTTGATACGTTTTTTGGATTTTCTGATGAATCCTTGTCCCATCTAGAAGTGTCGATTGGGAGCGGAAACGGGAATCAATACTGCCGCTCCGAAACACATATTCAACAAGGGTTCTAACGGATATATGAATTTTATCTGACATTTGATCACCAACTTACTATACGAGAATGTATGTTTGTATCTTTTAAGTATAACAGAAAGCAAAAAAAATAAGCGCATTTTCAGCGCTAAACATAAATTTTAAGACCGAATTTGCCCAGTTCCCTGGACGATTGCTTTTGTTGTCGTTAAAGCCTTAAGACCCATCGGCCCGCGGGCATGCAGCTTTTGGGTGCTGATTCCGATTTCCGCCCCATAGCCAAATTGTTCGCCATCGGTGAAACGAGTCGAGGCATTATGATAAAGCACCGCCGCATCCACTGCCTTGAAAAATAAACGCACATTTCCTGTATCTTCACTAATAATCGCTTCAGAGTGTTTTGTTCCATATTGATCGATATGTTCAATGGCTTCTTTCACGTCACTCACGAGTTTTACTGCTAAAATCGGTGCAAGAAATTCCGTGTACCAATCTTCTTCTGTTGCTGGAGCGACAAAAGAATAGGCAGAGGCTAATTCTTCACTTCCTCGCAGTTCAACCTCTTGATCATGAAGCGCATGTAATAGGTTTGAGACATATGGCCATTTTTCATGAATAAGCAACGTTTCGGCTGCATTGCAGACAGATGGCCGATGCAACTTCGCATTTATGGCAATATCAATACCCATTTTCTGTTTCGCTGTTTCATCAATAAATACATGACAGTTTCCAACGCCAGTTTCTAACACTGGAACAGTAGCATTTTGGATGACCGATTGAATCAACCCTGCACCGCCACGAGGGATGAGAACATCTAAGTATTCGTTTAATTTAAACATTTCCGCCGCTGTTTCGCGGCTCGTATCCTCTAGCAGCTGCACGGCATCAGCTGGAATCGCCGACCCTGCAAGTGCCCCTCGCATTACATGAACAAGTGCTTTATTGGAATGTATCGCAGAGGAGCTGCCTCTTAAAAGCACAGCATTTCCTGCTTTTAAACAAAGACTTCCAGCATCAACCGTAACATTGGGTCGGGCTTCGTATACCATGCCAATAACCCCAAGCGGGACCCGAATCGTATCAATTTTCAACCCGTTTGGCCGCTCCCATGCATCGATTGTTTCACCTATCGGATCCTCCAATTTAATTAACTGGCGAACGCCATCGACAATCTGGTCCATTCTTTCTTCTGATAAAAGCAAGCGGTCTAACAGTGGAACAGGTAATCCCTTTTCCTTTCCAACTGCAAGATCCTTGGCATTTTCGCTTATAATCCATTCCTTCTCAGTCATTAAATGGTCCGCCATTTTCGCTAAGGCATCGTTTTTTTCCGAAGCTGAAAGCATCGCCAGCTGTTTCGCTGCTTTTTTTAATTTACTAGCTTTTTCGAGTAACTCACCCATCTCTCACTCACTCCTTTGGCATGGTGACCCAATTATCCCGATGAATCACTTCTGCTTTTTTGTTAATCGAATAACCCTTCGATTGTTCACTTGGTAACCCCTTGACCATTAATAAATCCTTAGAAGAATAATAAATCTGCCCTTTTCCAACCGTTTTCCCCTTTTGATTTCTGACAACCACAACATCGAGGGCATTAAACTCTCCGACGACATTTGTAACTCCAACCGGCAATAAACTTTTTCCCTGGAACAGAATGGCTTTTTCTGCACCATCGTCGATTTCAATTACCCCGCCGACCTTTGAATGATAGGCAATCCATTGCTTTCGCATTTGCATTTGTGATTGGAACGGGCCGCCAATATAGGTGCCATCGCCTTTTCCCGCCAAAATATCCGCCAGCTTTTCTTTGCCGGTTCCAGTTCCGACAAAGACGCTGACACCCAAGGATAATGCCTTTTTCGCTGCGAGTAACTTCGACTTCATGCCGCCAGTGCCAACGGAAGAACCGCTATCACCGGCAAAATCGAGCATTTCTTCAGAAACCTCAGGGATAAAATTAAACTTTTTGGCCTCTTTTGAGTGTTTTGGATTACCATCATAAAGACCGTTGATATCTGTTAAAATAATCAACGCATTGGCATGTAAAAATCCGCTGACGAGGGCTGATAACAAATCGTTGTCCCCGAAAGTCAATTCCTCAATCGAGACCGAATCATTTTCATTAATAATCGGCAAGACACCTCTTTGAAGCAGTTCATGGATCGTTGAATAGAGGTTTTGAAATCGAATCTGGCTGTAAAAATCTTCACGAGTTAATAATATCTGCGCTGGTATCATTTGGAACTCTTTAAACAGCTGAATATATTGCTGCATCAATAGTCCCTGCCCGACAGCTGCGGCTGCCTGTTTCCCGGCAGTACTTTTCGGCCGTGCCCAGTATCCAAGTGAGCCAAATCCTGCTGCAACAGCACCGGAGGAAATCAAAATGACCTCATGCCCCTCCGCTTTTAAAAAGGCAAGTGCCTCAACATGATCACGTATTTTAGCATCAGAAATCGTCCCTGAGGCATTTGTTAGCGAGCTGCTGCCAATCTTCACCACCACAAGCTGTTTTTTCATAACTGTTCGAACCTTCCTTTAAAAAAATAAAAAAAAACGATTCTTCTGTCCTTAAAAAAAGGACGGAAAAATCGATTCCGCGGTACCACCTTCATTGATGCCAAGCATCCACTCGAACCCGTAACGTGGGATGACGGCTTATGTTTACATAAGCGGCATTTTAAGGGCAGGTTCAATCATCTTTCCGTGAGAAACCTTTCAGCCTTTGGGTTTCACTCTCTATCACATACCAATGATTTACTAATCCCATACCATTTTCTTTTGATAATTTCCTATGATTATCCATAGAAATAGCGAAAATGTCAATATAATTTTTTGAAAATTAAAAAAGAGCAAACGAGTTTTTCCAAGTTAGCCCTTAACAAAATTATTGAATTGTTGGTTAGACCGATTATCTGCTCATTTTACCTTTTCTACTAGGAAGGTCTCCCACTATCGAAACCAGGTAAAGCAACACTCCAAAGGTAGCTTCTAACTTATACGTTTTATTCAAATATCTAGCTTTATTAATCGGTTATATTTTGATTACTCTTAAATTTATCTAATTTTTTTATTAAACCCACGAACGCTCTAATCGTAAATAAAGTAAAACTTACACTTCCAAAAGTGTGAAGTACTGTCCACTTTTTCCATTTAAATAATCTCGAAGTCTTTTCGAAGTACCATTGACCGATACTCATCGGGACACTAAATATCAAACTTTTCAATAGGATTTTTCCAAAATTATCATTGTAGGATATTTTCACCCAAATGACACTTAAAATTGGAAAAAACACCATGTCATAAAGAATGTTGGTTTTGAAAATATTTGCTAAAGGACGAAATGGATATTCAATCCTTTTGGTTCCGACAACATAAGCATCAATAAGAGTGGAAAGAACTCCTTTGGAGAAAAAAATAACGAGATTTTCTCTCATTTTTGAGCCTTTAAATAAAAATGGCAGAGAAACAATACATAAAGCAGTAAGTACATTTAATAGTTTTTTCTCCATAAATTACATCCTTTCAAAGGATTTAAATTTGACACTATTACCTTTACCAATACACATAGATATTATCCTTTTAAAAAATCGGCATATTTATACAAAAAATGCCAATCGAAAAATATTCGATCAGCACATAATAATTAAAAATCATATTCAGCGTCTTTCGCTTGTCGTATTCCTGCATATGCTTCGACAAGCATTACAGTATCCTCCACTAACCGCTCGATTCGAAAAAGAACATCATCGTTAACAATTTCTTTTCGGAGGAAATCCTTTTCTTCAATAAATACATACGTTGGAACAATATGTGCTTTCATATAAGCCAAAATCGGTTTTAATTGTTGCTCGACCATTAAATAATGCTTAGGAGTGCCAGCTGTTACAAGCATACTGACCACTTTATCGCGAAAAGCGTTTACTGGCAGTAAATCAAAAATATTTTTTAATGTACCTGGGATTGATGCTTGGAATACAGGAGTGCCAATGATGATCGCATCTGCTCCCATGATGGTTTCGGTCACATACTTTGTGTCGCCCTCATATTCCCAATAATTACGTCCGTCACTAAACTGAACATCAAATTCTGCTAAATCAATCATGGTAATTTCTGCATCTGGATATTTTTCATTTGCTTTTTTTAATGTGTAGTTCATCGCTGTTCTTGTTTTAGAACCAACCTTTGAACCTGATAAGCCGACGATTTTCAATTTACGTCCCTCCTAATTTTTCGCGGTATATTTTCTTACCGCCGGTAAAATTTCTGTTGCAATCAGCTCAATATTCTTCGCAATTTTATCGAATGGGACGCCGCCAAAGTCGATTTCGGCCATGAATCTCTGTTGACCGTATAGTTCATATTGATAGAGCATTTTTTCAATGATTTGCTGCGGACTGCCAATCATTAATGCATCACGATGGTCAATGGCTTGAGCAAATTGTTGTTTTGGATAGCCGCCTCCTCGTAATGCCTGCATCCCTGTATTTAGATGTGGATAATATTCACGGAGAGCATCCTGCGAATTTTCTGCTGTATAAAATAAGCTTGTTGTCGCAATGGGCAGTGCTGCCGGGTCAAAGCCACTTCGCTCTAATGCCTCACGATAAGCATCTACAGCTACTTTAAAATTAATCGCCGGGCCGCCAAGTGTTGTTAGCATCATCGGTACACCTGCATATCCTGCTTTAATAGCACTCGCTGGCGGACCGCCTACAGCACGCCAAATCGGCATATGGCCATTTTGAGGCTGCGGCAGGATCGAAGCATTTTTAAGCGGTGCTCGGAATTGACCTTCCCATGTTACAGCTTCTTCGGTATTTAATTTTAGTAGAAGGTCCATTTTTTCTTCAAAAAGCTCTTCATAATCATGTACATCATAGCCCAGCAAGCTATAAGCCCCAACGCGAGAGCCGCGTCCCGCGACAATTTCGGCACGTCCGCGTGAGATTAAATCAAGTGTCGCAAAATCTTCATACACTCGAACGGGGTCCGAGGTGCTTAACACCGTTGCCGAGCTGGCAATTTTAATCTTTTTTGTCGCTTGGGCAATCGCCCCTAAAATGACCGTATGTGCTTGGGTTGTAAAGTACGTTTGATGACTTTCTCCGACGGCAAATACATCTAGTCCCGCCTCATCTGCCAGTTTACTTGCCTCAATTAATTCGTGAATCCGTTGTTCGGCGCTGATCCGACTGCCTGTTAAAGGGTTGGGTGTATGATCGCCTATCGAATATAATCCGAATTCAAGTCCTTTTTTTGGATTAATACGATATTTTTCCATGTTTGCTCTCTCCCTTTTAATCAATTGGTTTTAACTTTGCTTCGATTTCTGCCCGTTTTTCTTCTAAAAAAGGTGGCAAATTTAATTCTTTTCCTAACGCTTCAATTGTTGAATCTGCTGTAAATCCGGGTCCGTCTGTTGCCATTTCAAATAAAATTCCATTCGAATCACGGAAATATAAGCTTTGGAAGTAGTACCGATCAACAATGCCTGAAGAATGGAAGCCGCGCTCTTTCACCTTTTCCTCCCAATAGCGTAGTTCTTCCTCGTTTTTTACACGAATCGCCAGATGATGAATACTGCCTCGACCTGGCTTTTCACTCGGCCCTATCTCCTGCTTAAGGACAATTTCACCAAATGCTTGCCCTGAAACAGACTGATAAATTGCCTCATTTTCTGAACGGGCAACTTCTACATAGCCCAACATCTCCGTTAACGTTTTAGCTGTTCGATCCAAATAGCGGACTGTTATTTCCACTGTACCCATCCCTAAAATGCGGTGCTTTTGTTCGACAATGGAATCTTCCCAAGCAGACCAATATTTTGGTACCTCTTCGCCATTATTATTTAACAGAATCATTCGTAAACCCTCTGTATCTTCAAAATGTAAAGCACCTCGCCCTGCATAGGTAGTAATTTCTCCATGCTTAACATCTAATAGCTCAAAGCGCCTTTTCCAATATTCTAGACTTGCAAATGATGGGACAAGTAAGCCAATTTGTGTAATGGCATTGGTTCCGCGAACCGTTCCTCCAGCCATCGGCATTTCAAAAAAGGATAGCTCTGTGCCTGCACTTCCTGTTAAATCTCCGTAAAATAGATGATACATCGAAGGATTATCTTGGTTGACGGTCTTTTTAACACGTCGTAAACCTAACACTTTTTGATAAAATTGATTATTCATTTTTGCGTTTTTTGTAATCATTGAAATATGATGATGTCCAGGAATTTTATACATAGTGGTTCCTCCTTGTTTTTAACTTGACTTGACTAGTCAAGTGATATTGTAAAAAAATTACTCAGACGGAAACTCTTTTTTCTGGCTATATTTATGAACACGTGTCATCAACCTGTACAACGTTTTCGTTTCTTCCTCGTTTAAAACATCTTCAAAAAATGACGTTTGAAACGCCAGTTGAGCTGGGAAGGCCTTTTCTAAGATTGCTTCACCCTTGACAGTTAGGCTAATCGTTTTCGTTTTCCAATCTTGCTTGCGTACAATATAGCCTTCCTTCTCAAGACGAGCAACCATACGGGAAATGCCACCTTGCGTGACTGTTACTTTTTCAGCTAACTCCATTTGCGTGAGCGGCTGATATACTTGAATTTGCATAAGCACATCAAATTGTGCAGTAGTTAAATTAAATTGCTTTAAAAAATCGTTGGACAGCTGGTTACTAAGGTTAGTAAAACGCACTAGACGTAACCAAATTAGCGACCCAATCGTATTATTACGCATTTCGTTTCCCCCCTCAACGCTAACCTCATCATCAATTTACCACTCAAGTGATATCAAGTCAAGGAAAAATATCTCGAATTCGAGATTTAATTTTAAAAATGCTAATCGAAATATCATCGATTAGCACTTAATTTATTATTGGTTTGCCTTTTTTATCCATTCTGCGACGGTAACCGTACGCTTTGCCTGATGTTTCACTGCTGCTTGTACATCTTCAATCATTTTCCCATCCTGACCAACGGTAACACTGGTTCCATAGGGGTTACCTCCAGCACCATAAATAACTGGATCTGTATAACCAGGAGTAGCGACAATTGCCCCCCAATGATACATCGTTGTATATAGGGATAAAATCGTTGCCTCTTGACCTCCATGAGGATTTTGAGCCGAAGTCATTGCGCTTACCACTTTGTTCGTCAGCTTGCCGTTAAACCAAAGACCGCCCGTAGTATCAAGGAATTGTTTCATTTGAGCAGGCATATTCCCAAATCGAGTCGGAACACTAAAAATAATCGCGTCCGCCCACTCTAAATCATCTAATTTTACCTCTGGCACATGCGCAGTCGCTTCCACATGTGCTTTCCAGCCTGGATTTCCTTCAATCACGGATTGTGGTGCAAGTTCAGGCACTTTTAATACCTTTACCTCTGCACCTGCTTCTTTTGCCCCTTCTTCAGCCCACATTGATAACTGATGGTTCGTTCCACCCATGCTGTAATATATGACAGCTAATTTAACGTTTGTCATCATCCTTGTCTCCTTTTCATTGAAAATTGCCATGTCCCATTTGTTTCACGACTAACAAATTTATCGTTCCCTATTCATATGTTTTTATTCCCTAAAAAAAAGGTGGGAAACCTTAAAGGATTCCCGCCAAAGGAGTTGAAACTCTGCAATTCCTACTCTTTCATTAAAAATTGACCTAAAAAATGTTCTGAAACCTTTTCCGAATCAAGTCTTGCTGCAATAAAGGGCGGTTGAATACCTCTTGCTCCCTCTATCGGCATTCCCAGCCAGAGCAGCCGCCGGTCGATGATTATAAATGGAAACGACAAGTTTTCCTCCAGCCTGTAATCTGGATAGAGCTCGATCCATGCTTCTGGAGAAATCACGGTTAATTTTACGCGTTTGTCCCGATTGTTTAGCTTCTCCTTCCATTGCAGCGAAAGTGCCGTTTGCGATGGTATAGAGATGACAATAGATGATCTCGCCCCTGCTATATCCCGAAACACTTTTTCGAACTTCATCGCATGCATCCATTGCAATCTTGGATGCTGATTCTTAATCCAGGTCCCGATTTCTCTCGTTCGAACTGTTTGCCTCTGCTTCTCCTGGTGCTCTACAAGTTGCCGAAGTGTTTTACTATGATAAACATGCTTTCGAATAAATGATTGATTGCTGACCTGAATAAACTTTCCTTTCGTTCTCGTTATCGCGACATTAATCAATCGTTCGCTATCTTTTCCAATTAAAAGCATACCGGCACGCGCTTGCGGCTCTCCATCGACGGTATCAAAAACCATGACATCCCGCTCACTGCCTTGAAATTTATGGACTGTCGCCGCAATAATATCGGCTGTTAACCGTTCTTCTTCATATAAATCCTCGAGTAACAGCTCCACTAAATTGGCTTGGGCACGATATGGAGTAACATATCCAATCGATCGTAAACCATTCAAGTAGGATTCGTGAATAAGTTGAAACGATAATAACGCCTGCCAAAGATTCATTCTCGAATTTGACGTCCGCTCAGTCATACAATGCGCTCCCGTGAAGCTTGTATCAACAAGAATCGATGCACGGCCGGAAAACGGTGCTTTTTCAACAATCTCATTTCTGCTCTTTAGAACACTCTTATGATCACCCACAAGCTTATTGTAGACGTACTGATTAGTGAAGGCAGAGATATCCGGATGCATTCTCCGTTGTTCTTTTAATAAAAATAAATGCGGATGCAGCTTTCCGTCATTCACCCAATCAACTACACCTGCCCGGTGAAAGATATCCTCCTTCAGCCACATCGTGACCAAAGAATCCCTTGCGGAGGCAATTGGCGGTAATTGTTTAAAGTTACCGCAAATAATAACGCGTTTCCCAAGTGATGCGGCGAAAGCTGCCTGAGGGACATAAGCCATGCTTGCTTCATCAAGGATCACAACATCAAATTCCTTTTCATAGATTGCCGGGTCGCTCGCTGCTTTTGCCAGTGTTGATCCGACAACAAACGCATCCTTCACAAACTGAATTTCCTTTTGCCGAATTTTTTCGAGGACTCTGGCAATTTTGGTCTCAAGCTCCAGCAAATGATTCGTGTCTCGTTTACTAAACGAACGGGCTAAATCCTGCTTTAGCTTCCGTCTTTCATCTAGTAAAATTTCCTTGTCCTTAGCGAGATGGGGATCTTGGTTCTCTAATAACTGACTTGTGGTAATCGCTTTATGATTTTCGAGCTGCTCTCCTGTATTAGTGCCATAGCGAAGAACATCCCCTTCACGGAAGCGGTTTTTCTTATTAATAAAGGCAGAAATCTCAGCGATGAGGACATCAACCGCTTGGTTGCTGTGCGATAAAACCAAGACCCGCTTTTCCTGAAAATATTTATTTGCCGCAGCCCGCGCCAATGTGTAGGTTTTTCCTGTTCCGGGCGGCCCCCAAACAAAGGAAACAGGATTGTATTTTGAACGTAAAACTAATTCATGAACATTGCTTTTTATTTTTTCAACCGGATGCTTTGCCGGCATCGAAGGATCCATCAATTTTTTTACCCGTAACCTTTTTTGTTTATTTTTTTTGATTTCATCTAGCCGTTGGATAAGTTGTTCAAGCAGTTCCCATGGATCGTGAAACAGAAATGCCTCGGGGATTAGGTCTCCGAATGATTTCTCGAGGGCCAGCATCACACCTTTGCCTTCTGAAGAAAGCACACGTCCACTTTGTTTCATGCTGCCCCATTCAAGACGAACTGAAGATCCAACGGGGATTCGTAATGCATAAACGGTATCAAAATAATAGGTAAATGAACCTTCACTCGATAGTAACCTTCCATTTGAGACAATGAATTTGTTACTGCCATATTTTTTTAAATGGATAATCTCATTTTGCAGTGCTTGCTGCCATTCTTTTATGTATGTAATTGTACTTGTCATGGATCTCTTCCTTTAATTATGAACCGGTCATCCATATTTGGAATGACCATTTTACTGATTGTCCTATCATATCATTTTTAAGTAGAAAATAAAAAAGCACTCGTTCCAATAAAGAACGAATGCTTTTGCCGATAAATTAAATGGATACATCTCCAATTGAGAAAATGCAGTTCAACGCTTCCGAAATCTTCGCTAACGTTGAAACCTGTACATCCAGCTCGCCATCCTCAATTGCTGCGATTGTTTCTGTGTGCAGTCCTGATAAAGACGCTAATTTTTCTATTTCCATTTCACGGTTTAATCTAATTTTCTTTAGTTGATGTCCAATATTGTTCATTCGAAACACCCCTCATATATGTAAGCGATTACATTTAGTCTATTTAATTATAGTAAAATATCTAAAAATTTTCAATACTTTTTAGATTAAGAGGAAAGAGTTTTTCATCTGGCAGCAACAACGAGATGAAAAACTCTAAAGAAAACTCGCCGATTGGCAAGCCGTTAGGCGGTTCATGAAGCATAGTTGCACTTATGCCTGATAGGAAAGTTATACTTTCCTATCGGCCAAAATCCAACTTGAACATTTCAACATAAAAATTAATAGCCTGTACCTTGTCCGCCAGTAATAATCGCAATACTGGAGCTTGCACCAATTCTTGTGGCACCAGCTTGAATCAGCTTCCTAGCTGTATCTAAATCTCTTACACATGCAGAAGCCTTCACGCCTAAATCTGGACCAACTGCTTCACGCATAAGTTTGATATCTTCAGCCGTTGCACAGCCAGGACCAAATCCAGTCGATGTTTTCACAAAATCCGCGCCTGCCATCTTAGCAAGAATACAAGCTTTTTTCTTTTCTTCAATTTCTAAAAGACCAGTTTCGATAATCACTTTTACTGGAGCGTGTCCTTTTGCCGCTAACACAACACCTTCAATGTCCTTTTTCACTGTTTCGAAGTCGCCTGATTTAAGCGCACCGATGTTAATCACCATATCGATTTCCGTCGCGCCATTTGCAATCGCATCACGAGTTTCAGCGGTTTTTACAAACGTGCTTGTTGCCCCTAATGGGAAGCCGACAACCGTGGTAACGCCGACACCAGAACCTTTAAGTTCCTTCGCAGCTGTAGACACCCAATATGGATTAACACAGACAGTGGCAAATTTATGCTCCTTCGCTTCCTCGCAAAGCTTCACAATTTGCTCTTTCGATGCTTCCGGCTTTAATAACGTATGGTCAATCATCCGCGCAACAGATGGACCAGTAATAATGTTTGACGCAGAACCTTCTTTATAGGTCACGTTGCCGGAAACAGCTGGCTTCGCTTCCTTCAGCGCTTGTTTATTTGTTAATTGTTCCATAATTTGATTTGTAATTTGTTCTACTAATGCCTCAATTTGCACCATTGTTCACCTCACATTAATGTAGTCGATCAACGATTCCGGCAATGACCGCATCAAAAGAGCCTTTCGGGTCTTCTAGGATGTCCCGTGCCGATCCACCTTCTTCAAGGATAAGCACATAGTCGCCAACGCCTGCTTGAAAGCGGTCAAAGGCGATCATTGCCTCACCGCATTCATTGCCTTTTGCATCAACAGGGATGACAACCATCAGCTTTTTATTCTGATGACTCGGTGTTTTAATCGTTGATACGACATTCCCAACCACTTTTGCTAGTTTCATTATTTTGCTGCAGGAAGAATTTTCTCGATATCTGAGTGTGGTCTTGGGATAACATGAACGGATAAAAACTCGCCAACACGCTGTGCTGCGTCAGCACCAGCCTCAGTAGCTGCTTTAACGGCACCAACATCACCGCGTACCATTACAGTAACTAAGCCGCCGCCAACATTCACTTTTCCAAGTAGTGTCACGTTTGCTGCTTTCGTCATGGCATCTGCTGCTTCAATTGCTCCTACTAAACCTTTTGTTTCAATCATTCCTAATGCGTTGCTCATTTATTATTCCTCCATTCGTTTCGTTACGTTATAGTAGTCGATTATTCCTAAAATTCCCGCATCCGATGGGACCAAATCTTTGTTCAGCGGTAAGGAGGACTCTCTGCTTTTCGCTAGATAAACGAGATCCCCTTGACCTGACTGTCCAATCGTATCGATAGCCACAAGTGGTTTACCCTTATCCTTCAACTGGTCATCAACTGGTTGGACAATCAGCAGCTTTAGCCCTTTTAAATTGTCATTTTTATGGGTACAGACCATGTTACCAATCACTTTGGCTACGAACATTTTTATTACCTGCCTTCATCGGTGTAAAAACCGGCTTTCAATTTCCATAATTTTTGTCACACGGCGATCATGACGGCCGCCGGCAAATTCGGTTTCCAGCCATGTCTTCACTAATTGCTTGGCTAATCCCTCGCCAATAAATTGCCCGCCGATCGATAGCACATTAGCGTTATTATGCTCTTTGCTGTTAATAACAGAGGATAAATCCCAGCAGACTGCGCCGCGGACACCAGGTATCTTATTTAACACCATACCGCTGCCAATGCCGACACCATCAATCATAATGCCAACATAATCATCATTTGTCGCAACTGTTTCACCAACAAGGAAGGCAATATCTGGATAGTCCACCGATTCGCCCGCCTTGCAGCCAAAATCCAAATATTCATAGCCTAATTCTGTTAAATAGACTTTTAAGGTTTCTTTCAGTTCGTATCCACCATGGTCGCAACCTATCGCAACTTTTTTCATCAATTTTGATCTCCTTTGGCAAATACCTTGATCATTCCATCAAAAGACTTAGCCTTCAAGCTGGCGCCGCCGACGAGCACTCCGTCGATATCCGGCATCTTGCTATATTCGGCTGCATTGCTTTCATTTGCCGAACCGCCATATAGGATCGAGATACTCTCTGCTTTTTCACCAAAAATTTGTTTCAAAACAGAACGGATATAGGTGTGTGTTTGCTGCGCTAATTCAGCAGTAGCTGACTGGCCAGTTCCAATCGCCCAAACAGGCTCATAGGCAATGATAAATTGACTGGAATCAATCTTATTCAAGGCACCGAAAAGCTGACTAGCTAAAACCTCTTCGGTCTGTAATGAGTTTTTTTGTTCTAACGTCTCTCCGATGCAAATAATCGGAGTAAGACCTGCGGAAAGCGCCTGTTTTACTTTCATATTGACCAATGAATCATCTTCACCGGCATATTGTCTTCTTTCGGAATGGCCGATAATGACGTATTCACAGCCGACATCCTTCAACATCGATATGGATGTTTCTCCGGTGTATGCACCTTTGTCTGCCCAATGGACATTTTGCGCGCCTAAGTGAACCGGCTTTCCTGACTGTTTAATAAACAGGTGGGCCGGATAAAGCAGCTGGGCTGGCGGGCAAACGACCACCGTCACATCCTTGCTGCTGTTGAGTTCTTGAAAAAATTCAGCTGTTTCTGCCAGCGTTTTGTTCATTTTCCAATTCGCAATCACATATGTCTGCCGATCACCTTGAATTTGCAGACCGCCTAGTGTTTGGCCAATTACATCTCTGACAAGATTTCTAATATAGCTTTCAATGGATTGTTCCATTAGAATTCACCTTATTCTGCTTTCGGTAAAATACCTTCTACATCGCCGTTTGGACGTGGAATCACGTGTACTGAAAGAAGTGTGCCAACGCGCTGGGCGGCTTCTGCTCCTGCTTCGGTCGCTGCTTTAACGGCACCAACATCACCACGTACCATAACGGTAACAAGACCGGCACCCACGAATTCCCTGCCTACTAATGTAACATTTGCCGCTTTCACCATTGCATCTGCTGCCTCAATTGCTGCTACCAAACCTTTTGTTTCGATCATTCCTAATGCTTCTTGACTCATTTTATTTCCTCCTTTAGTAACTTCTAATATTGGTGTTGTCGCTTTTTCTTCTTGTGAAGTGACGGTTTTTTCTTCTTTAGACTTTGCCAATAAATACACCCCACTAAATAATTCTTAATCCATCTACTAAGACGCAGCGGCGCTGACGTGTAAATGTTTTTGCACTTGTTAAGCCTTCACCAGTCGGACCGGCAATTGTAAGTGTTGTGAACCCTTCACTCTCAAAGCCAAGACCAGCTACAGATGGGCCATTTTTCACAAAAATAGTCGCTTGGATTTCTTGTGCCATCTTTGTGAGGTTGGTGATGTTTTGTGAGTGCATGATCGCCGTATGACGATTTCCTTTTTCAGCAATGACGGCCAATTCAATCGCTTTATCCACGTCAGGAACTCTGACGATTGGTAAGATAGGCATTAACATTTCAGTCATCACCAATGGGTGGTCCTTTGTTGTTTCAGCGATGATTAACTTCACATTCGGACTTGCTTGAATGCCGGCTGCCTGCAAAATCACCGCGGCATCCTTGCCAATATAGTCTCTGTTCGGATAATACTTATCGTTTTTCTTCACTAATACTTTTTCCAATAATTTTTCAAATTGGAAGCCTTTCAGTTCAATTGCTCCGTTTTTAACCATTTCCGCCTTTAAAGCGTTGGCAGCCTTGTCAACAACGAAGACTTCTTTCTCAGCGGTACATAATACGTTATTATCAAAGCTTGCACCTTGGACAATATCAGCCGCCGCTTGGGAAATGATTGCCGTTTCATCGACGACTACTGGTGGATTTCCAGGGCCGGCAGCAATTACTTTTTTACCAACTGCCATCGCTGCCTTGACAACAGGTCCGCCTCCTGTGACAACTAAGGCATTTACTTTAGGATGGTTCATCACTTGTGCCGATGTTTCAAGATTCGGTGCAGCTACAGAGGTAAGGGCGTTTTCAGGCCCGCCTGCAGCGACAATCGCTTGATTTAGCAGCTTTAATGTTTTTAGCGACACCCGTTTTGCGCTTGGGTGCGGGTTGTAGACCACTGTATTCCCGGCGGCAATCAGCGAAATCGAGTTATTAATAACGGTCGCTGCCGGGTTTGTTGATGGTGTGATCGAACCAAATACACCGATTGGGGCATATTCTACAAGTGTTAATCCATCATCACCGGAATAGGATGTACTGACTAAATCTTCAACTCCTGGTGTTTTGTTGGCAGCTAAAAGGATTTTAGCAACCTTGTCCTCCACACGTCCTAAGCCGGTTTCGTCAACAGCGAGCTGTGCCAGCTCATTCGCATGAGCGCGGCTGACATCTCTCATGTTGTCAATCATTTGTCTTCTCGCTGCCAATGGAAGCTTGCGAAGCTTTTCCCAAGCAAGTCGTGCTGCGGCTGCCGCTTCGTCGACCGTTGCGAACACGCCATCGCCATAGCTGACATCATTTTGTGGTGCAATAGGAGCATCGGCTGATTCCGTCTGGCCTAGTTGCTTTAGCACCTGTTCAACCATTTTTTTGATATCGGTTTCATTTATTTGCAATGCTAGTTACCCCCTTTATTAAAGGTTAAGGACCCTTGTATCTCAATCTGATCGACAATTCCCACGATTGCCGCATCAGCAGGCACACCGTTTGTAATTTCTGTTTGCCGTGCAGAACTTCCGCTGACGAGTAAAACGACTTCCCCGACACCAGATCCAACTGTATCGATTGCGACAAGTGGTTTTCCGTCTTCTTCGATACTCCTCATATCAAGCGGTTGGACAATAAGAAGTTTCTTCCCTTTTAATTTCTCTGCTTTGGTGGTAGATACAATCGATCCAACCACTTTACAAATGATCATAGCGTCCCTCCTTTCGAGGAATCGACCTGCTTAATATCAATCTTTAATTCTTTCGCCAAGTCCTTTGCCGAAGGTGTCACCTTACACCAAGACGGAACAACAATTTCTCTTAATCCATCTCGATCCGCTTTTTCTACATGCTTTGCTAGTATAAGAGCTTTCTTTTCTTGGAAATCCTTGTACTGGTCCTCCACCGTTGGAATTAGTTTCTTTAACGGCACCCATTTCACGTCATCTGCTTGAATCTGCCTAATGTATGACTGCAGTCGTTCCTGAACAGAATGCGGCGCATAGATTTGCTGATACACATTCGGTTCAACATAATCGTTTGCGATGACGATTGGCTTACCAACTAATTGGTATTGAATCGCTAACCACACTGCTAATTCATCATCGATTGTTAAGGCAAGCTTCGAAATCAATTGGTAAGACGCTGCCGGAACAACAAGAACGGCTGATTTTTCCATTATGGCATTCAATTCTTGCTGTGAAGTCTCTTCTAATAAAACATATGTCTTTCCGCTCAACTTAGTAGTTGCCTGGAGCCAATCCTTTGATAAAATTAACGTCACCTCGTAAGAATTCAATAACGGGGTAACCGCTTCCAAGATTTCAGCTGGATTAGGAGATTGATAGCCTAAAAGTATAGCAATCGGTTGTCCTTTTTTCATTTGCGACTTTTCATTTAAGTAGGCTTCGACAACCTGCTGGACAAGCATTTTAACCTGCAATTTGACATCCACCAGCATTACTCCCCACTCACTTTATTTCGACTTTCAACAGCAACAATTTCACCTAGTTGTCCATTTTTGATATTTGCAGCATTTGCTTCATCCAGGTCAATATGCATCTCAAGCTTGTATTTGGGTGAAACTCGAATCAAAACATTGGAGAAAATAATCCCGCGTGCTCCAGCTACTTTCACTTGAACACGATCTCCATCTGAAACAGCAAACGCTTCGGCATCTACAGTGTGCATATGAATATGGCGTGCGGCACATATCAGCCCTTCTTCAATGGTGATTTGCCCGCGCGGACCTTGGATTGTAATCGATTCTGAACCTTTAATATCGCCAGAGTTACGAATCGGCGGTTTCACACCGAGCGTAAAGCCGTCGAATAGGGACACTTCCACTTGCGTGCTGCCCCTTGCGGGCCCGAGAACTCGAACATTTTCAATCTTACCCTTTGGACCAATTAAGGTAACAGTTTCCTTTGCGGCAAATTGATTCGGCTGGGAAAGGGCTTTCAATTTATTTAATTGGTAGCCTTTCCCGAAGAGCCGTTCGACATGTTCAGGTGATAAATGAATATGCCGGTTTGAGGCTGCAATCGGAACCTGCTTAGCTGATTGGAGCGTATTTTTGACAATCTTTTCGACAAGTTCTCTAATACTCTCTTTATCCATTAACGTTATCACCCCCCATTTCGAGTAAAGCCTTGGCAGTATATTGATCAGTAATCAGTATATTTGCGTGCCTGCCATTCAGGGCACCATAAATACCATCCACTTTCGTGTTACCGCCTGCAATCAAGATGCCATATTCTTTTCCGGCCAAATGAGAGAGTTCAATGCCAATTGTACGGTCATTTAAAGCTTCATGGCTTATCTGTCCGTCAATATCAATAAACCTGGAGCAGATATCACCGACTGTGTTATTTGATCGTAAAATCTCGACATCACTTTCTAAAAAGTAACCCGCGTGCATGAGGGTAGATTGTTCGCCAGGCTCCCCTACCGTGAAAATCGCGATATTTGCCTGTTTGCCTAATTCTAATATTCTTTTTACATGCCTGTCGGCAACAATTGCCTGCTTGACAACGATATGGTCTACCACCGCCGGGACCGGTAAGAAATGTGGTGTCGTATTGAAGGCATTAGCAAGGCCGTTGACGATTTCTGATGCAAATGTGTTTGACTCAGAGTAACTCACCCCGCCATTCAGCTGAACAATCGTAATATCCTTTACATTCTTTGGCTGCAGTTTTTTCACAAGTTGATAAAGGGTTGTTCCCCAAGTAATTCCAATGGTGTCGCCGTTTTGAACAATTTCATATAAATAATCGGCAGAAACATCTCCCAGCTTCTCTTTGATGAGTTCATCCTCATACTCTGGAATCGAAGCGACAATGCAATGCTTTAACTGGAATTTTTCCTTCAGCTGCATTGCCAATTCTTGAACATCTTCGGCCGGATTAATTATTTTAATATGGACAACACCTTCTTGAATCGCTTGATCCAGAAGCCTGGAAACGGTGGGGCGCGAAATACCTAACTGTTTCGCAATTTCCTGTTGACTGTAGTCTAATTGATAGTACAATTTCGCCACTTCAACGAGGCGCGAAATTCTTTCATCCGCCATTTTATCCTCACCTAATTTTTAATGTTATCAAAATCGGAAACTTGAAGAAAACGATTACAAACTATTGTTTAACGAAACCTTGCATTTTTTCACGAGAGCGGAATACGTGAAATTATGTAAATCTTATGTGAACAATTGCTAAGTTTATTATAACTCATTCAAATGTTCTGTCAATTATTACTTCGAAAAATTTCGACATTTTTTCACAGGGATTCACGAAATGAACCCCATCCTATTAAAATATTGATATTGTGACTTTATGTCCTAAAATGAAAAAAAAGAACGCTCGTAATTTACAATTTGTAAGTTACGTGCGCTCTTCTTTATCGAATCAACGGATTTTATCCAGTGATTCTGTCAGTGTTTTGACTATAAAATGTAAATCCTTCTGTTCAATGTTGAGTGGCGGTGCTAATGTTAACACATTATTGTATCCAGCTACAGTTGCTCCGTTTTTGCCAATGATAATCCCTTCCTGTTTACAATTGGCAATTACTTGGTTAACAAGGGCTGCATCTAACGGTTCCTTTGTATCCTTATTTTTCACTAATTCAATCCCTACCAACAATCCTTTACCACGGACATTTCCTACATTGGGGTGGTCATGTAACAAGTTCGTTAGATCATTCAGTAATTGTTCACCTAAATCTCTGGAGCGGTCAAATAAGTTTTCCTTTTCCATAATCTCGAGATTCTTTAACGCAAGTGCACAGGCTGCGGGATTGCCGCCAAACGTATTCACGTGACGGAAGTAATCATACTCCTCATTCCCTTTAAACGATTCATAAATGTCTTTACGAACTGCTGTCGCCGATAGCGGCAAATAGGCACTGGTAATCCCTTTCGCCATGGTAATGATGTCTGGCTTCACCCCATAGTTCATAAAGCCAAATGGTTTACCAGTGCGGCCAAATCCGCAAATGACTTCATCGACAATTAATAATGCGCCGTGTTTTTCACAAACTTCTTTCGCTGCCTGCATGTATCCATCCGGCGGAACAAGCACACCGCCGCCAGTGATAATCGGCTCCATAATCATCGCGGCAATCGTTTCACTTAGCTCCCAGGTCATCGTCCGGTCGATTTCTTTTACGGAAGATAATTCCCTTGGGTCAGAGACGTTTATATCATCTCGGTACGAATCTGGAGGTGATACATGGATAAACCCTGGTGATAACGGCTCATATTTATATTTTCGTTGTGCCTGCCCGGTTGCTGCCAATGCACCCATTGAGTTGCCATGGTAGGCACGGTACCGCGAAACGATTTTATAGCGATTATGTTCGCCCATTTGCTGATGGTATTGCCTTACGATTTTAAAAGCAGTTTCGTTCGCCTCTGAACCGCTGTTCGAGAAAAAGATGACATAATCATCGCCAAGCATTTCATTTAATTTTTCCGCTAGTTTAATAGCCGGAACATGGCTTTGCGATAGTGGAAAATAGGCCATTTCCTTTAATTGTTCATAAGCAGCTTCTGCAAGCTCCGTCCGGCCGTAGCCGACATTGACACACCATAGACCTGCCATCGCATCTAAGTAGCGTTTTCCGTCGGCATCGGTTACCCAGGAACCCTCCGCCTTTGTTGCTACAATGGTGGCATTCGGATTATAAGGCTTCATCGAATGCCAGACATACTTATCATCCTGTTCCAATAATGTTTCGTGGGGACCACTCGTTTGAACCATATTCTCTCCTCCATTTCTTGTAATTTGGTGCCTGACACTATATTTATGCATCAAATCTAGAGGTAATCATTTTCTTCCGTGTATAGAAGTTTAATCCGTCTTTTCCGTTCACATGCAGGTCACCATAGAAGGAATCCTTCCAGCCTGAGAATGGGAAGAAGGCCATTGTGGCCGGAACGCCGACGTTGATCCCTAACATGCCGGCATCTGCTTCTTCACGGAACTGACGGACAGCTTTTGCGTTATTCGTATATATAGTTGCTCCGTTTCCGTACCTCGATTTACGGATAAATTCTAACCCTTCATCTAAATTATTCGCGCGCAGCAGACTTAAGACCGGGGCAAAGATTTCATCCTTAGCGATCGTCATCTCCGGAGTAACATGGTCAAATATCGTGGGCCCGAGGAAATTTCCTTCTGGAAGTTCCTCCATTTCTCTGCGTCCATCCCTGATCAAGTCTGCTCCTTCCGCCACTCCTTTTTCGATATAGCTTAATGCCTTTTCACGGTGTTCCTTGCGGATGACAGGAGTTAATAATACCTCGTCATCCATGCCGTTCCCGATAATTAATTCATCTGCCTTTTTCTTCAACGCTTCAACAAATGGCTCATTATCGCCGACAACGACAACGGCACTGCAGGCCATGCAGCGCTGCCCGGCACTGCCAAATGTGGAACTTAGCACATGCTGCACCGCCTTATCCATGTCAGCATCCGGCATGACAATATGGTGGTTTTTTGCACCAGAAAGGGCTTGAACCCGCTTGCCTTCAGCAGCTGCCCGCTGATAAACATACTTTGCCACCACCTGCGAGCCGACAAAGGAAATTGCGGCAATATCCTTATGCTCGAGTAAGCCGTTGACCACATCATGGGCACCATGTACAACATTTAAGACACCATTTGGTGCTCCAGCCTCTGTGAATAACTCCGCTAAGCGATTAGCTAAAATCGGTGTCCGTTCAGATGGTTTCAAGACAAAGGTATTTCCACAAGCAACAGCGAGCGGGAACATCCATAGGGGCACCATCATCGGGAAGTTGAACGGGGTAATCCCCCCAACAACACCCAACGGATAACGGAACATTTCTGAATCAATGTCCTCAGCAATTCCTGAAAGTGTTTCACCCATCATTAAGGTTGGTGCGCCTGAGGCGAATTCAACACACTCTATCCCGCGCTGTACTTCCCCATACGCTTCCTTGTAAGCCTTTCCATTTTCCTGAACAATCAACTTTGCCAATGCTTCATGGTTTTCAGTTAACAGATAGTGATATTTGAACAGGATCCTTGCCCGCTTCGGTACCGGGACGTTTTTCCACTTTTTAAACGCTTCTTTAGCTGCTGCAACAGCAAGATTGACGTCCTCTTGTGATGAGACCGGAACCTTTGTTAATAGTTCATTCGTTGCCGGATTCGGTACATCAAGTGTTTGATTGCTGTTCGAGCTTACCCATTCACCGTTAATAAAGTTTTTTAATACCGCTGTATCATTTTTTGTTACGCTCATTCTGAAACCTCCTTGTTTTGTAAAAATAATCGATTGAATTTTCCAACAATAAAACGTTGATACCATCATTATCTCGTATCGATAGACGGCTTTCATTAGACAATCCGTAAAATAACTGGAAGCAATTCTACGACAAATTGAATATTCATTTAACATTTTGCTTATACCGAGTCGATTTACAAGGCTTGATTTGCTTTCTTAAACTGGGAAGCCGACAGATAATCATGAACCAAAAGCATAAATTCGATCGCCACACGTTTTTCATGCTCCATAAAGTCTTCTCCCAAAAGGTTTTCGAGTTTATGGAGACGATGATATAAAGTTTGTCTGACGATAAATAGCTTGTTCGAGGTTTCCTGCTTCGACCCATTACACTCCAAATAGGCTTTTAACGTTTCTAACAATTTGCCATTGTATTGTTGATCATATTGAATGACGGGCTGTAAATATTCAGAAGCCAGTTCATGTAAATCGTTATGTCTGCTCATTTGCGAAATCAGCCGATATAAATGCAAATCTTCATAAAAATGATAAATTTGTTTGTTCGTCATTTTTTGTTGAATCCGCAGCGTTTCTTTAGCTGTTTGATAGCTCTTATGTACCTCACTCAGTGATTGAATAAACTTACCCGCCGCAATGACCAACTTTGCCGTATTTTGCTGGCGGATAAATTCTGAGTCCTGAATCGATTCAATCGCCTTTTTAATTCGTTCCTTTAGATTTTTTTTCGCTCGATTATTTAACAGAATAAAGGTAATCTCATTTCTTTTTTCGACGAAAAAGACAGAAAAGCCATTCTGTTCAAAAACAGAGCGAAGTAATAATTTGAAGTAAGTAACATCCTGACTTGATTTTTCCTTAACAGGGATTAGTTTTGTGATTAATACCGCGACATCACTTGTTTTTGGTTTGATTCCATTCTCAACCAGGTATTCGTGAATATCTTCGAGTGAATGTTCGCCGTCAAGCCAGCCGCGCAGCCACTCAAATTCTTCGACGCGCTTTTTTTCCTCCACAAACAAATCTCTTAATAAATGCTGGGCTAATGCGGTAGCCGTTCGATCTAAAATCAATGAATCGTATTCGCTGATGGGAATATCCTTTGAATAGATTGCCAATTCGGCATATTCCTGACCAAACAAAAAAATCGGTGCCGAGGCAATATGATCATAGGGCAGCGTTTTGGCCTCTTGAAGCTTAGCGATGATGGAAATTTGTTCATGGCGGTTGATTTCAGGTACAAATTCATACTCCTGGCTTTTCAAGCGGAAAATGATTTGCACATCCAATGCTGAGAAAATAAATTGAAGGATATCTTCATACGTTTCAATAGTAAGAAGTCGTTTATTTAAGCTCTGAGAATAATTCTCTAAGTCAGAAATTTTCTGGTATTGCTGGTTAATGATGATGGAATGGATGTCCTGTGTAATTTCAACAAACGGCACTTCATTTTGGAAAATAATGATTGGGAATTGATGTTCATTTGCAAGGTCAATAACCTCGGCCGGGATCTCCGCTATGTATGTCCCCATCTCAATACATAACCCCGCTGCGTTGTTTTCCAGGAACGCCTTCACCATCGACACAAATAGTTCAACATTATCCTTCCAGGCCACACCTGTTGACAAAATTAGCTCGTTCCCATTTAAGAGGTTGCGAATACTTGTTACCTCGACAACATGAACCCATTTAACTATTCGCTGGATGCCCTCCTCCCCTGCAATAACGATTGAGTTTTCAAAGTGCTTTCGTTTCAAAATATCTGCGGTCGTTAATTGAAAATGTTCTTTCATCTGATTAGCACTCCTTGAAAAATAAGACATATACTTGGAAAAAGATTGGTTTTTCAACCAACCCCTTTCCCATTTTTATCAATTTTTAGGCTGATTCTGACTAATTAACAGACTGGAAAAATATTTCCTTCCGTTGGCCGTTCCGATCAGTAAGGTTTCAGTGACTTTTCCATTTGGGTGCAAAAAGTCAACAGATGCCCCATTTAAATGTTCTCTTACTCCGTTAATTTGACAGCCTTTTTGGATAAGAAAATCAATCTTGTCTCGTTCATCGAGGTATTGTTGATAGTCTGACATCGTATCCCCATCCTGTTCTGAGTTAATATATAAAGGAAAGTTGATATTTCTTAGATAGATAAGGTTTCATTTTGATTTAAAGGTGTATTTGTGCGATATTTCGCTCGCTTCAAATATTGACCGGAACCTGGTTTACCGACAAACTGTTTTTCACGGACGACATATTCACCACGCACTAGCACAGAAACAGGTTCCCCGGTGACCTGCATACCTTCAAACGCATTGTAATCGACCGCCATATGGTGGGTCTCAGCAGATATAACCCGTTCGACATTCGGATCAAAAATCACAAGGTCGGCGTCAGTCCCAACAGCAATCGTTCCTTTTTGCGGATAAAGCCCAAAGAGTTTCGCGGCTCTTGTCGAAGTAAGGTCAACAAATTGGTTCAGACTGATCCGACCTTTCTTCACCCCCTCCGAAAACAAAATCGCTAAGCGGTCTTCAATAATCGGACCGCCATTCGGGATTTTCGTGAAATCATCCCGGCCTAAATCCTTTTGCCCGTTAAAATCAAACGAGCATTGATCGGAGCCGATAGTTTGCAGCTGACCGCTTTTTAACGCATTCCAGAGAGCTTCTTGGTTCCACTTTTCACGGAGCGGCGGCGACCAAACATATTTGGCTCCTTCAAAATTCGGCTTTTCTAAATAGCTTTGATCAAGGACCAGATATTGCGGGCAGGTTTCGCCCCAGACATCAAAGCCCTTGCTGCGCGCCTCAGCAATTTTTTCGGCCGCATCAGCACAGGAAACATGAACCACATATAATTGCGAATTGGCCAGTCCGGTAAACCTAGCAGCACGGCCCGTTGCTTCTCCCTCTAATTCCGGCGGCCTTGTTAACGCATGATAAATCGGTTCTGTATTCCCTTCGTCGAGGGCTTTCTTCGTTAAATAATCAATGACATCGCCATTCTCGGCATGGACCATAACCAAGGCGCCAAGGTCTTTTGCGGTGACAAGCGTCTTGAACAAGGTTTCATCGTCTGCCTGGAAGACATTTTTGTAAGCCATAAACACCTTAAACGAGGAAATTCCTTCTTCATTAATGACCTGTGGCAGTTCCTTTAGAACATTCTCGTTGATTTCCGAAATCATTAAGTGGAAACCATAGTCAATCACGGCTTTGTCCTTCGATTTATCATGCCAGGTTTGAATCGCATTTTTTAGCGGCTCGCCCTTATTCGTTAAACAAAAATCAATGACCGTCGTCGTACCGCCGAAGGCAGCAGCCATTGTTCCCGTTTCGAAATCATCTTTTGTGACCGTGCCGCCAAAGGGCATATCTAAATGGGTGTGCGGATCAATTCCTCCTGGAAAAACAAGACAACCTTTGGCATCAATAACCTCAGCGCCAATGGCAGAGAGATTCGAGCCAATTTGCGTAATTTTTCCATCTTCGATTAATAGTTCTGCTTGAAAAGTGTCAGAAGCGGTGACAATCGTTCCATTCTTAATGATTTTTTTCATATATTGAATCCTCCTAATCTATTATTTAGCAACGTCTGCTTTGCACTCGACTGCGACACTTAAGGCCGTTTGCCGTTCATTCCAAGTCATTGGCGCCAGCTCTCTAGGTGCTTCAATCATGTCGATTGCTCCATCAACCGGGCAGACAATTGAACATAAATTACAGCCGACACAGTCTTCTTCTCTAACTCTCAGATAGCTTTTTCCATTTGCATCTGTAAGCATATCAATGCATTGATGGGAGGTATCCTCACAGGCAATATGGCATTTATTACAATTGATACATACTTCCGGATTGATTTTTGCGACAATGTTGTAGTTCAAGTCCAAGTTACCCCAATCGGAGTATTTTGGAACGGATTTCCCGATAATATCAGAAACGGCTACAATCCCTTTACTATCTAAGTAGTTATTGAGGCCATCAATCATATCTTCAACAATCCGGAAGCCATGGTGCATCGCAGCAGTACAGACTTGAATACCAGTTGCCCCCATCAGCATAAATTCAACTGCATCCTGCCAATTGGAAATCCCGCCAATTCCGGAAATTGGTACATTGATATGCGGGTGCCTTGCACATTCGGCAACCATATTCAAGGCAATCGGCTTAACCGCAGGGCCGCAATAACCACCGTGTGCCCCTTTTCCGGCGACATGCGGGATGGTATTCCATGAATCAAGGTCCACTCCCATTAGGCTATTAATGGTATTGATCATACTGATAGCATCGGCACCGCCATTGCAGGCTGCTTCCGCAGTTGCGGTTATATCGGTAATATTAGGCGTTAATTTAACGATGACAGGAGTTTTCGCTACTTCTTTCGCCCAATAGGTCTGGCGTTCAACAAGGGCTGGGACCTGACCGGAGGCCGAACCCATTCCGCGCTCGGCCATACCGTGCGGACAGCCGAAGTTTAACTCGAGCCCATCAACCCCGACATCTTCAACGCGCTTTACAATTTCATGCCATTTTTCCTGTTTCGGTTCGACCATTAACGAAGCGATAATCGCATGGTTCGGGAATTTCTTTTTCGTTTCATAGATTTCCTTTAAATTGACATCTAATGGACGATCGGTAATCAGCTCAATATTATTGAAGCCGGCGACTCTTTGCCCGTTAAAACCAATTGCGGCAAATCTTGATGTAACATTTAGGATTGGGTCGCCAAGTGTTTTCCAAACTGCTCCCCCCCAGCCGGCTTCAAAGGCTCTTTGAACCTGATAACCCGAGTTGGTTGGGGGTGCTGATGCCAGCCAGAATGGATTAGGAGATTTTATTCCCGCAAGGTTTATACGTAAATCAGCCATTATTTTTCCTCCTTATGATCGATTAAGCTGTTCCCACAGCGGTAAATTGCTTGTGAATCGCGTAGGCGACATCTTTGCCCTGCTGTGCTGCCGTTACGACCATGGCATCGCCTTTTCCTTTGCCAAAAATGACGTCGCCGCAGGCAAATATTTTGGGATTCGAGGTTTGAAGGGTTTCTTTATCGACCTTTACAACCCCGCCTTCATGTGTTAGACCAAACAGCTCAATCAAATCCACATATCTTGTTTGTCCAATTGCTTTTACAACGGCATCTACCGGTAGGACATGCTCCGACCCTTCAATTGCTACAGGTCTCGGGCGTCCATCCTTTTCCGGCTCTCCTAATTCCATCTTGATACACTCAATGCCGGTGACCTTTCCATTCTCGTCACCGATAATCCTTTTTGGTGCTGTTAACCAGCGGAACTCGACGCCATCCTGTTTGGCAAATTCGTATTCAAAGTCATAAGCCGTCATTTCCTCTTCTGTTCTTCTGTAGAGAATTTTGACGTTTTCAGCACCTAAACGGACCGAACAGGTGGCTCCGTCAATCGCAGTATTTCCGGCACCGATGACAACGACACGCTTGCCTTGATAGTCATTAGACAACTCCCCATTCTTTGTTGCTTTGACAAATTCAATCGCATCAAAGACTCCATCTAGATTCTCGCCTTCAATGCCAAGGTTTGGCACATGGGCCATTCCAATAGCTAATATGACTTTATCGTAATTTTCAGTTATTTCTTTTACTGAAATATCCCGCCCGACCATTGTGTTCGTTCTGATTTTGACATTCATTTTTTCAACCTGCTCAACTTCCCAGAAGGAAATCTTCTGCGGCAATCGGAAGGAAACAATGCCGTAGGTATTTAATCCGCCAGCTTTCTCGGCTCCTTCAAATATCGTTACATCATAGCCAAATCTTGCAAGTTCACGGGCCGCAGATAATCCGGCAGGACCACCGCCGATAACAGCAACAGTTTGTCCATTTGATTCACCAGGTTTAAATAGGGTCTGTTCATTTTGAATGGCCCAGTCTGTCGCATATCTTTGCAGATTGCCAATCATAATTGGTTTTGTTGAAGAATTTAGGACACATGCTCCTTCACAGAGTTCTTCTGTTGGACAAACCCTGGCACAGCTTGCTCCCACTGGGTTCGAAGACATAATCGTTTTTGCGGATCCAAGAAAATTCCCTGAGGCAATTTTCTTAATAAAGGTTGGAATATCGATACCTGTTGGACAGGCTTTAATACATGGGGCATCATAACAATAGAGGCAGCGATTGGATTCTTCCATCGCTTCTTGGTTTGTCAGTCCTAGTTCCACCTCTTGAAAGTTTCTTTCAAGATTTGAAAGGGAAATTCGTTGCATTTTTTCAATCGCCAATGCGAAACCCTCCTTTTAATCAATGGTTTATAACCCAATTAATTCCTTGAAAATGAAAGCGCTTAAATTATTGTCCACCTCTGGTTTCGGAAAAACTCCACTCCCCTCAAGTTCATTTATGTAGTTTGCAGAATATTCTGCAGCTTATCTTCATTTTACAGACCCACTGCTGGCAATACACCTAACAACTTGTTAAATCATGCAGCTGTTTCATTATCCACTATGTAAAATGATTTACTTTCTTAAAAATAGCCTCCTTGTCCATTATTCTGAATTCTCTACCAATTTACCATATAAAAAGTAAGGATATTGTAAAAAAAACTCGAAATCTATCAATCTTTCTTTTTATCGAAAAAATTCATTATTCTCTGAACATCATGAATTCTAACTAAAAAAACAGCTTTCCTTCGAAATTTTTCTAAAGAAAGTTTTCGACATTTTGTCGAATCATCATAAAAAACAGGCATCGGATTCTCTTCCGATGCCCATTTCGATCCTGTTTTCTTTACACTATCTTTCTTCCGCCGCTTCGACGAGCTTAAATAAAAACCGATAAATTAACTGAAACGCTTCGCCCATGGTCATTTCTTCCGTGAATCCTTCTACATAATTCAGGGCGAAATTCAGATTCCATAAACCGTCATCATGACTAAACATTAAATCGAATTTTGCTTCTCCGCCATGTAAATGACTATTCAAATGCTCCTTTAAGGTTTTTTCGAATTTCTTCTGAAGTTTTAATCCTAACATGACGTCATAAGTCCCGAAGACATCGTCCGCCTCTAATGAAACAGCTTCAACTCCAATCAACTCAAACCAATTGGACTCTAAATAAATAAACTCATTTTTATGCTTTTTCAGGTAAACGAGTGGCTCCGATAAGAACGAGGAATTCTCATTCTTTAGCATATTTTCTGATTCTTTATCACAACGTTCAATGTAGGCATCAGCGAATCGAGTATTAGCATCCTTCTCAACAAAAAGATTATCGACCGCCAGTTGATTTTTCTCTGCGTATTCTTTTTCTTCTTTATAAATACCAAAACCATCAGCATTTTCGTTAGCTTGTTGTACTGTTATGTATTGCATAATTCGGTCTTTTAACATGCGATATCCTCCTATCAAAATCTTCTCCTATTAATATTGAGCATTTTTAGAAAAAAATCAAATTTTGCCTAAAAAAGAATCGAGTTAAATTAAAATAAAAGAGGTGACCATAGAAAGTCACCTCCTGGATTGATATTTAATTTTCCGCTAACTTAGCCGTCATCTTTTTAGCTGCTGATTTGACATCGCCAGGGTCTTCCGCTTGTTTTGCCCGTTTAATAAAGAAAGCAAGAACGAGTGCAACAACGGCAATACCGGTGGCAATTAAGAATGAGAAATTTATTCCATTTAACATTGCTTGCGCCATAACTTGTTGTTTCATTTCTTTGATTGCAGCTGGAGTCGGCTGTTCTGTAAAGTGTTTCATAGCAGCATCACCGAGTTCTTTCGCCTTCGATGCCGTACGGTTTGTCATAATCGTTACCAATAACGCGGTGCCAATCGCCCCGGCTACCTGGTTCATGGTATTGTTCATGGCAGTACCATGTGGATAGAAACGTGTTGGTAATTGATTCAGCCCATTTGTTGAAACCGGCATCATCACCATAGACATACCGAAACTTCTTATTGAGTACAGAATAATTAAATGTGTATAGCTAGTTGTCAGTGTTAATTTGCTAAATCCATAAGTCGTCACGACGATAATTAGTAAGCCCAGGATTGCTAAAATCCGTCCGCCAATCTTATCAAATAATTTCCCTGTAATTGGCGACATAATGGACATCAAAATCGCTCCTGGCAGCAGCAAGAGTCCAGCATCCATTGGAGTAATTCCCCTTAGTGTTTGAACATAGATAGGGAGAAGTAACATTCCAGAAAACAAAGCCATATTAACAACCATTGCAATGGCAGATGATAAAGCAAACATCGGGTATTTATAAATTTTGAAATTAAGCAAGGGCTGTTCTTGATTTAATTGACGTAATATAAACACGATCAAAGAAATAACCCCAATGATTATTGTCCCGTAGACCTGCGGACTATCCCACCCTTTACTGCCGGCAGAACTAAATCCATATAGGATTCCGCCAAAACCGATACTGGATAATAGTAAAGAAAGAAAATCAAGACGAATATTAACTTTTTCCTTCTTATCTTTAAGCATAAAAAATCCTATTAATATGACTACAATAGCAATTGGTGTCACAAAGTGGAATAGCATTCTCCAGTCATAATGTTCAATGATCCATCCCGATAATGTAGGCCCAATCGCCGGTGCAGACATTAATATTAATCCGAAAACTCCCATCGCTGCCCCTCTTTTTTCTACTGGGAAGCTAATTAACATAACATTCATTAAGAGTGGCATCAAGATGGCTGAGCCAGAGGCTTGGATCATTCGGCCCGCTAATAATATTGGAAAGACATGGGCAAATCCTGCAAGGATGGTTCCGAATGCGAATAATCCCATGGCAGCTAAAAATAATTGCCGGACGGAATATTTTTGAATTAAATAGGCTGTAGCTGGAATCAAAATTCCGTTTACTAACATAAACCCTGTCGTTAGCCACTGAACCGTTGCCGGTTCAATTTTTAAGTCCTTCATAATTGATGGCAAGGCAATGTTTAGTAATGTGTTATTTAAGAATGCAATAAAAGCTCCAATCATCAAAACCGCAATAATCCCGTACGGTGGACGCTTGGTTTCTTTTATAGTTTGAGTCATTAAATTTCCCCCTATAATATTAGTACATTTTTTTATACCCCTGTTATACACTTAGATATAATATACTCTCAGTTCAACTTTTGCAAGTAAAAAAAACATAAAAATTATGAGTTTGTATTCAGTCTATAAATAAGGTAGTATAAATTTATACAGTAAGTACAAATCTAATTAAAGGTGATAATATGTACAACCGGAAACAAAATGTGATTAAGATGGCACATCAATTATTTGTTGAAAAGGGCTTCCACGCTACCTCTATTCAAGACATTCTAGATTATAGCGGGATTTCTAAAGGGACATTTTATAATTATTTTTCATCAAAAAGCGAGTTATTAATCGGTATTTATAAAACGATTTTCAAGGAACTAGAAAAAGAACGCACTGATTTACTAGTGGGCCATGATCGATCGGATATCGAGATATTTATGAAACAACTGGAATTGCAGCTGATTTTAAATAAAAAGAATAAGTTAATCGCCCTTTATGAAGAAGTTATGGCTTCCAATGATATCGACCTTAAACAATTCATTCAACGTACTCGTTTGAGTACACTTCATTGGTATTATGCAAGGTTCATAGATATCTTCGGTGAGGATAAGAAACCATACCTGCTGGATTGTGCCATCATGTTTCAGGGAATATTACAGCATAATCTTCAATATAATCGAATGGCATTTGAAACAGGGGAAAAAATCAGCCATGTAGTTCGATACAGCGTCGGGCGTTTAGTGAAAATGGTTGAAGAAGTTGCCGAATCCGGCAGCCAATTGCTTGAACCTGAGCATTTGGAAAAGTGGCTGCCGTCTTGTAACAACAATAATCAAACATTTAAACAACAACTCCTTCACCAAGCTGTCTCGTTGCGGAAAGCGATAACGAAGAATTTCCTTACTGAAGGCGAACAGGAAAAATACCTCGAACTGTTAGACTTTATCCAGGATGAATTATTGCATGGACATAAGCCCCGGAAATTTCTAATTGAAAGTGCTTTAGGAACTTTAAGCAGTTCATTTTTGAAAAAAGAATTGAAGCAGCTGGAAGAGCTGATTGAAGAATACTTTAAGCAATTAGAGGAAGTTCACTAAATAAATTTACCCCTAATCAATTGATTAGGGGTTTTTACTGGCTTTATGTACCGATGTCACTAGTAAACAATGCTTGCTGAACATCCCAAATGATGAAATACTTCGAGTATTGCCTAGTTTCAACAATAGCCTCTTTACCTTCTTTAACAAAGATTAATCCCGAACCCATTTGTTCTTCATATATCCAGCCTTTTGATTTCATAAATTCCTTAACGATATCATATTGACTATCCCCGATATTTTTCGATAAATACCGGCTTCGTTTTTCTGTTTTAGAGAACTGCACGTAGTCAGAATCGAAAAGATGCAGTTTCATGGCGGATACCATTAATGGAACTGGATTTCCCTCCTGAAATAACACAGACCCAAAAGAACTTATAATAATGGCTGACCCAAGTGCCAGCAAAATAATGAAAGTAATAAATATTATTTTCAGCTTCCCCATCCGTTTTCCTCCCGATCAAACCTCTCATACTTCATTAGACGGCTTAAGGGTGGTTTTTGTTTCAAATTGGGATATTTCAGTTATATTACAAGATATTTACTTGTTGGTAAAAAAGGTGCTTGGCATGACGACAGCGACGACTTCTCCGCGTGCGCAAAGAACATCATTTGCAAAAACCTCAGTTTCCACTTTAAACTTTTTCGGGTGAATTTCATGGACAATTCCAACAGCCTTTAACGGTACACCATGTGGAGTAGGCTTGAGAAAATTCACATTTAATGAAGCGGTTACAAAACGCGGCGGGTCAACTTTTTCTCCAGGCTCATGACCCTTTTTCCGATGCAGCGCCAAGGCTGCGGAACCTGTTCCATGGCAATCAATCAGCGAAGCAATAAGTCCGCCATAAACAAATCCCGGCAATGCAAGATGAGCTTTTTCAGGAGTATAAATCGTTACCGTTTGCTCACCGTGCCAGCCGGTTCGAAAATGGTGTCCCGCTTCATTCAAGCGGCCGCAGCCATAACACCAAGCAAAATCATCCGGATACTCATCTTGAATGGCATTTACTATTTTTTCAACCAAAGTGATTCCCCCTTTTTCAGAAAAGTATAACATATTTCTCAACCTGTGATAATATTTAGTAGTACGAAATAGTTAAGGAGGAATGACTTATGAAAAAAACAATTGAAAAACGGCTTACCCGGGCTGAAGTACCGAAGGAATTGACATGGAATCTTGTGGATTTATTCCCGTCTGAACAGGCTTGGGAAGCAGAATTAGAAGTAATCGACCAAGAAATTTTACGATTTGGAAAATTTAAAGGTACCTTACATACTAGTCCAAACGCTTTACTTGATTGTTTAAGTGCCCAAGAACAACTTTTGATGAAACTAATAAAGGCTGGGACTTTTGCAAGCCTGAAACAATCGGCCGACGGAACCGATCCGCTTAATCAGGCAAATTCAGCTAAATTCTCGGCCCTTCGTACAAAAACTATGGCGGCCATGTCGTTTATTAACACAGAAATTCTTGCCCTTGAGGATGGGACAGTCGAAAAATATCTTCAGGAAGAACCTGGACTTGCAGATTTCCGAAAAAATCTGCTCGAGCTGCTTGAAACAAAAAACCATATCCTTTCACATGAAACGGAAGAAGCACTGGCAGCACTTGGCGAACTGCAGGGAGCTCCTTATCAAATTTATCAAATGACCAAATTAGCTGATATGGATTTTTCTTCAATTGAGGATGAAGAAGGAAATGAACTTCCTGTATCGTTTGCCTTATTTGAGAGCCGCTACGAATTCTCACCTGATACAGCGGTCCGCAGAAAAGCATATGACTCGTTTGTTTCATCGTTAAAGCAATATAAGAATACCATGGCAGCTACGTATGCAGCTGAGGTGAATAAGCAAGTTACGCTTGCCCGCCTGCGGAAGTACGAGTCTGTTACACATATGCTGTTGGAACCACAGCAAGTAACACTTGAAATGTATAACAATCAGATTGACATTATTTATAAAGAATTAGCACCGCATATGCGCCGTTTTGCCCAATTAAAGCAAAAGGTTTTAGGTCTCAATCAGCTATTGTTTTGTGATTTAAAGGCCCCACTTGATCCGGATTTCAATCCGGAGACGACCTATGAAGAGGCTAGTCAAGTAATCTTGGACTCTCTCCAAGTTATGGGACCTGAATACTGTTCGATTATTGAGCGGGGTTTTAAAGAGAGATGGGTTGACCTAGCAGATAATGTAGGCAAATCAACCGGTGCATTCTGCTCTAGTCCATATGGTGCGCATCCATACATTCTAATTACTTGGCAGGACAATATGCGCGGCTGCTTCACCCTTGCACACGAATTCGGCCATGCGGGACATTTCTATTTAGCAAATGAAAATCAGCGAATTATGAATGTCCGTCCCTCCATGTATTTCGTCGAAGCCCCTTCAACGATGAATGAAATGTTATTGGGCCAGCATTTACTCGCCGGGACGGAAGATAAACAAATGCGCCGCTGGGTAATTCTGCAGCTGCTGGGAACCTATTATCATAACTTTGTCACCCATTTACTTGAAGCGGAGTATCAGCGCAGGGTGTATGCTCTTGCTGAAGCTGGCAAAGCCCTTACAGCACAAACATTAACAGAAATCACCGGAGCGGTCCTTTCAGAATTCTGGGGGGACACTGTTGAAATTGATGAGGGTGCAGGCCTGACTTGGATGCGTCAGCCCCATTATTATATGGGCTTATATCCATACACGTACTCCGCAGGCTTAACGGCGTCGACTGCAGTTGCCCAAATGATTCAGGAAGAAGGTCAGCCAGCCGTTGACCGATGGCTTGATGTCCTTCGAGCTGGCGGCACAATGAAACCGCTGGAACTCTTAAAACACGCAGGCATTGATATGTCAACACCAGATCCAATCCGCAAAGCAGTAACATATGTGGGCTCATTGATAGATGAATTAGAACGGTCATATGAATAGTTTAAACGACTAGGGTGTCAGGCACCATGTGAATATTTCACATAGTGCCTGACACCCGTTTTTTTTATTTTAATTTTACTTGAATCCCGAGCATACCTATTATTAATCACTTTTTAGGAGGTTATCATGCCGAAGCCATCGTTAATTGTCCGGAAGTTAGAGCCGGAAAACAAAGAAACACCGATTCAGTTTATTGAATCTGGTCCTATTGACAATAAGTTGTTTTTTCGCAGAAATCACTTTTCCTACCCAAGTCTCTCTCATGCAAGCTATTGGCTCCATGTCAATGGATTCGTTAACCATCCAAAATTGTTCTCCCTCGAGGAAATTCGTAAGCTTCCTTCGAGAACGATTAAAGTTGTCCTCGAATGCGCCGGCAATAAGCGTCATTTCTTTGAACCGAAAGTGTATGGAGAACAATGGGAAAAGGGAGCAATTAGCGAAGGTTATTGGAAGGGCGTTTCGCTGAGGCATATCCTTATGCTAGCAGGTATAAAGCAAAGTGCTAGAGAAGTTTTAGTCGAGGGCTATGATAATGGATTAAGAACAGACATAGATAAAATCATTACTTTCTCCAGAAGCTTGCCCATGGAAAAAGCGCTGCACCCCGACACCATCATTGCCTATGAATATAATGGGCAGCCGATTCCCTTTAAGCACGGGTATCCACTAAGATTAATTGTTCCGCAGTGGTACGCGATGGCCTCGGTAAAGTGGATAAAACAAATATCTGTCATAGGGTCAGGATTTAACGGCCCTTTTCAAACAGTCGATTATGTTTATTATCCCAATAAAGAAACCGATGTGGACGCTTATCCCGTCACGATCCAAAATGTAAATTCTACCATTCAAAAACCATTAAATATGGAAATTCTCAATACAGGAAAGCACGTGATTAAGGGGATTGCCTGGACAGGAATGGGCGTGATTACGAAAGTGGAAATCAGTTTGGACCGGGGTCAAAACTGGTATACCGTTGTAATTGCGAAGCCTGCTAATCACGGCTATGGGTGGACCTTCTGGACATATGAATGGTCCGTAACCAAAAAAGGAGAATACACCATCATGACAAGAGCAACCGATTCCGATAACCGGACCCAGCCCGAAACCCCATTCTGGAATCAAAAAGGCTACGGCAACAACGCCATCGATAAAATTTGGGTAAAAGTGGAATGAGGTGTCAGGCACCATGTGAATTTTTCACATAGTGCCTGACACCCATAAATGACACCCTTAATTCGCTTTTTTAAGCAGGCCTTGATAGGCTTGTGATGTTCTTACTTCGATTGTTAATGTGCCTTTGCCATAGACGGTTTTTATTAGGAATGGGACTCCGGTTGTGTTTTGAAACTGGAAGTCCGGTCCGCCATAGGAAACTGTCGCATCCCTTCCTGCAGGCACATAGCCGACAGACAAGGAATGATGATGTTTCTCTACATACTTCACGCCTAATTTGTCAACAGCATTGAATAAGGTGGAAGATGTCTGGCAAATGCCTCCGCCAACTCCATCTACTAATTTTTTGTTGACAATTTCTTTCGCTATTTGATATCCATGGGCGGCATCACTCGGGCCCACAGTCGTATTAAATGAAAAAATATCCCCGGTGCCAACAATGATATTATTAATAGCTTGTGCCGAGAGCTCTATATTTTTTGAACGGCCAACGACCGCGCTGCTAAATTTTGTCGTAAAGGATGCGACAGTTACTTCATCTAAATGGGCAGCGTCCTCCGGCTTATAGCCGCTTTCAGTCACATATAACGGCAGCTCGACATCACCGCCCACTTCCGATACCTCCATCAGCTTTTCAACCAACTCGGATTCCTCTAAGATGATTTTTGGCTTTCCTTTATTAATTTGGCCATTGGCGTCCAGTTTATCTAAAATCATTCGCTGGTCATATCCAGGCGATTGATTGGTTCCCCGCGCCAGCTCCTTGGCCCACTTTTCCATTTCCTTTTTATATGTGTCATTGTCTGTTCCAAACCCCAAATCTACCGGTAGAAAGGATTTGACTAAATCCTTCGTATTAGGGTCGATGACATTTACCACAATAGGCTTCGGTGCCTCTTCTTTCTTTGGTTCATCCTGGGGCTTCTTCTCAGGCTGTTTTTGCGGCGCGGTTACCTTTCCTTCTAAAGACTTATCTTTTGCTGGCTTTTCGCTACATCCCGCCAACCCTATTAAACTACTAATTAAAAAAATTGACATGATCCACGTCCGCTTTTGGATTTTCCGCAACTTCTCCACTTATCCTTTCATTAAATGCTGTATAACAAAAATACAAATGGAAGCAATCGGCTTCCACTCACCTATCCTATTCCGTTCAGCCTGTCCATATTACCTCAACATCTCCATTAAATTGGAGCCCATGCTGATTGTATATACAAGTTGGTATTTCGACATAAACCTACAAAAAACTTAAGATGCCGAGCAAAGGTTTTTATTTTATGGTATAATAAAGTTATCTGATTCGCTTTTTCAGCCTGGATGAAGAAATAAATGTAAAAGGAGGTTTTTTCATGGAACATTCAATTGAAACAGTTTATTTCTTGGAAAACCCTGAGAAGAATATTGTGAAATTTGCAACTGGCACACAGCTTCGATATGAGGATATAATAAAAGAGGTTTTTGGTGTGGCAAGTATCAATGATTTACAAATGATGATCCAGTATAACAAAAGTTTTCAAAATAGCATTTGTAATAGCCATGGCATCAGTGAAAAGAAGATTACACTGGATAAAATCATTCGGATTGCATCAAAAGTAGATATGCTTCAGTTAAAAAAACAATTAATGGACCAAGAGAGAAATAGCATTGGCGAATACCTTGAAGCGGCCACCCCCATCACACGCCCCTTTGATCACATGATAAAACTGCAAGAGGGAATTTTCCAATGGGATGACAATGACTTTTCATATAATTCAGTAAACTCAGGTGCCTGACACCTTTGTAGTTAAGAAAAATTAACATACAAAGGTAGGTTCCTTTTTTTAATATCTAGAGCTGACGTCAAAAACCGCTGGAAGTTAGTTTCCAGCGGTTCTTTTGATGTCAGCTTTTTCGATAACAAGCTGATTAATCGTCTAGTTATCTACGTTTTTTAGTCTTCTTCGTCATTCTCCCCAACAAAAACGCTCCTGCCGCTACGCCGAGGACGGTGTTGGTTTTTTTGTTAAATACTTGTTTAGCTACAAGATTTAAGTTTTGCGGTCTTTCTGCAAGGCGTCTCATGAAATACCCATACCAGTCTTTTCCAAAAGGCACATAAGTACAGAAGTTGTAGCCCTCGCTTGCTAGTTTTAACTGCAGGTCTTTTCTGAAACCATAAAGCATTTGAAATTCGAATTTTTCTTTGGGAATGTTATTCTTTTTAACAAATTCCTTTATATGATTAATGATTTGATGATCATGGGTGGCAATCGACGTAAATTTTCCGTTTAGCAGATGCCATTCAGTAATCTTAATAAAGTTCGCATCGATATCTTTTTTATCCGGGTATGCTATTTCTTCTGACTCTTTATAGGCACCTTTTACAATCCGAATCCGGAAATTCCGATATTTCTCAAGATATTCTTGTGCCTGGCGGAAGTAAGACTGAATAACGGTTCCGACATTCTCATACTCAAGTGAAAGATCTTCTAAAAGATCAAAAGTCGGCTGCAGGTGACTGTAGTCTTCCATATCAATATTAACAAAAATTCCATAATTATTTGCTCTGTCGACAATTTCTTTGACGTTGTTTAAACAAAAGTGATAGTCAATATCCAAACCTAATTGTGTCGGCTTTAAAGAAATATGTGCATCCACTTGATGCTTATGGATCGCTTCAATTACCTTAAGAATTTGTTCTCTCGCTTCTTCCGCCTCTTCTTCTTTGTAGACGAATTCTCCTAAGTTATCGACAGTACAAGAGATTCCGTGGGCATTAAGCTCTTTAATACTTTTGATGGCTTCTTCTATATTGGTGCCGGCAACAACGGTTTGGGCTCCCATTTTTAACCCATACTTTTTAGCTGTATTATTTAGAAATTGATTTTGGGATAAACCCATGAAAAAATCTTTTAACATAGCGATTTCTCCTTGCAGTTAAATTTACAATTTCATTATAGCATACGCTTTCAATAAAAATTATTTTGCGAATATTGCCAATTTAAAATAGTGAGAAACGCTAATACCAAAAAATTCAGAAGATTTAAATTGCACACAAAAGGGTGTCAGGCACAAGTATACCCTGACACCTCTATTGTCAGTTATTTAGTAATTCCTTCTGTTACGGTTCCGCAAGAAAGCAGGGATATCCAGTGACTTTTCCGGCTCTTGCTCGTACCAGCTGCTATCACCGTGCGATTCTTTTGTCTCTGGTTTATTATCCTCATTATTATACAGCGTTCCTTCCGACTTCCCCCAGTGCCCGTGACCGTTTTCATGGGTTGATTTCTCTGATTCTTGCCTGCCATAATAATGAACTTGTTCCTCCTGTTTTGTCCTTTCACGTCTAGGCTGTCCCTGGAAATTTGACTTTGGCAGTGCTTCCCTTGAGGATTTGGAAGCTAGTTTCTCTTTATCCATAAATCCGGTGGCAATGACCGTTATCATGATTTCATCCTTATAGTTATCGTTAATGCTCGAACCGAAAATCATGTTCAATTCCTTATCAGCAGCAGAAGCGACAATATCCGCCGCCGCTTGCACTTCAAACAGACTCAAATTACTGCCGCCTGTAATGTTCATTAAAACACCTTGTGCTCCGTCGATAGAAGTTTCAAGTAACGGGCTGGATATCGCCTTTTTGGCTGCATCGACGGCGCGATTTTCGCCCTTTGAAACTCCAATCCCCATTAATGCAGTCCCTTGATTAGACATAATCGCTTTCACGTCAGCAAAATCAAGATTAATTAATCCAGGGACAGCAATTAAATCAGAAATACCCTGCACACCCTGACGAAGAACATTATCCGCTTCCCGGAATGCTTCAACCATCGGTGTTCTTTTATCGACAATCTGTAATAAGCGATCATTTGGAACAATAATTAAGGTGTCAACTGCTTGCCTCATTAACTCAATGCCGCTCGCTGCATTTAATCTGCGCTTATGGCCTTCAAATCCGAACGGACGTGTTACCACTCCAATCGTAAGAGCACCAAGCTCATGGGAGATTTCTGCAATCGCCGGCGCTGCTCCCGTTCCCGTTCCGCCGCCCATTCCGGCTGTAACGAAAACCATGTCTGCACCCTTTAGTACCTCTTGGATCTGATTTTTGCTCTCTTCCACTGCTCTCCTGCCAATTTCCGGATTAGCCCCTGCACCTAAACCTCTTGTCAATGAGGCCCCAATTTGCATCTTAATCCCGGCTTTCGATAAGTTAAGAGCCTGAGCATCGGTATTCACAGCAATAAATTCGACACCCTGAACACCGTCCTCAATCATTCGGTTTACGGCGTTATTTCCGCCGCCCCCTACACCAATAACTTTAATTTTAGCTGCTTGATCTATGTCCATGTCAAAATCCCACATTTTTCTTCCTCCTAATTTCCATTCACTATAATAAAAATTTCAGCGAAAATTTTTACTTTGTTATCCGTTTGATTACAAAAACCTCTTTATCTAGATATTTTACCAATATAATAGCGTTTTTTATATAGTCCTCAGGACATTCCTTTTAAAAAAATGTCATGAAACACCCAAATCGTTAGTTGGATTTTTCCCGACATTTCATTATCATCGATTATTAATCGTCAGACTTCTTAATCTCCATGTAAATGGAACGGTCACTGGTAATCCCGAAGCTGATCGTTTTCTCTTCCCCAGACGCTACCTCTGCCCAAAATTCGATATGGTTGGCGTCTACTGATTTAAACTCATCGGTTGATTCCTCAATCTTCCAAAAACGGTCACTAATGTAATGGTTAATTTTAATCAGGACGCTTTCACTCTTTCGGTTTTTCAAAATGTATTCATGCTTTTCATATTCGTAGTTTTTCATTTTATAGCGTTTTAAAATTTTGCTTTCACAAACAATATCAAAGGCATTGCCAATATATAAGGAAATGTTTTCATCCTTCGTGGTGTGGGCAATACGGTCTTCGCCGATAAATTCAGTCGTATTCTCATTCACATCGTCTTGATAGACTTTAATCTTCCCTTTAGGCAGAGGGATCCCCATTCGATTAGGCACAGAATTCTTGATCTCGAGCATCACTTTCGGATTTTCACTATAGGAATCAAACTCGTAATACCTTTTAAACGTACCATTTTCAACGTGGATGAACTTAATTTGTTTTTTCTGATTATCCTTTAGGGTGGTCGTTCCCTTTAACGTATAGATATGATAGTCTGCGAATGGCTTTTCCTCGAAATGTTCTTCCATATTCGTAAGGCTATAAACGACTGGCTCTATTTCATAAGTTCTTCCTTCTTCTACCCGGCTCACATCTCCAGCTAAAACCTTTAGCTTGGCATCGAGAAAAGCAGCTCCAGAAAAGTTCTCAATTTCTACCCATCCGGTAAGGTCAAACGTCTCATTCTTAAGCTTGAGGACATAATTTGATTCCCAGCTAATCCCTTTTGTTATGTAAGATACATTGATAGATTTTGAGTTTGATGGGATCACTTTCCAGACAAGTGCAGGTTTAACAATTAATTCATCGGGAAGTTTTGGCAAAATAATCTCCCCGGCAGGATCAAGGACAATTTCTTTCGTTGCGGCATTTTCCAAAACAAGTCCACCGCTCACACTTAGCAAGCGATACTCGGTTTTTTCTTTCGTTTTACTATCTTGTAAAAGAACTGTGTAATCCCTATACTTTTCCAGCAGCTTTGATTTATCTACTAAATCAAAATCATAGTTCAACTCCCGTACTTCAACACCGGAAACAATGATAGAATCGGTTTCAATCTTTTTGGCAACATCTAAATAATGAACAATAGTCTCATTCTCCTGCGGTGCATAATCCCTCGTCTCTTTCACAACAGCAAAATTGTCATTATAAATCGTTAATGATAGGTTTTGAGTATTAGCAGAAGAAGACTTGTAGACCATATTTAGATTCCTCCAATTTATTAAGATATTTATACACATCTTAACATAAATATCCATTGTACTACCAAAGTTTCCTGTTAAATAAACGGATTATTCAGTAAAAATGATTCTTTTTCAAAAGCCAAATTATAAAACAATATCCAGCGGCTAATTTTCTGAATTGTTGACTCTAGGGAAATTTTGTGTCACCTTAAAGGAGAATTGTCCTATTCACCCCTTATTCCATAGGAGAGGAGCTCACTCCCTAATGAGCAGAAAAATTATTACTTATAACTTTGTTTTAACTGAAGCACTAGAAAAAATAGATGACAGCTTTGAAATAGAATGTTTTGAAGGGATTAACCCAAAAACGGACCTGACGTTTTTAAGGGCTCTCCAAGAGGCTGAAGGGATTGTCGGTCTTGCACTCCCGGTTGATAAAGAATTACTGGACCGGGCTCCGAACTTAAAAATTGTTGCGAATAATTCCACAGGCTATAACAATCTCTCAATTGAAGAGATGACAAAGCGCGGCGTTATGGGGACTCATACCCCTGGAGTTCTAGAAGATACAACGGCCGATGCCATCTTCGGCATACTCCTTGCGGCGGCACGGCGCATCCCAGAACTTGATCACTTCGTAAAGGCTGGCAATTGGAAGCAGCATTTAACGACCGAACAATATGCAGTCGATGTCCATCACAAAACATTAGGGATCATTGGCATGGGGAAAATCGGTTCAATCATCGCTAAACGCGGGCATTTCGGCTTTGATATGAAGATTTTGTACCACAATCGCACCCGGAATATTGACGCCGAGGAAAAATATCATGCTGCATACTGTGACCTTGATACACTGCTAAAGGAATCCGATTTTGTTTGCCTAATGACCCCGCTCACACCTGAAACGGAGAATTTAATTGGCGAACGAGAATTTAAATTGATGAAAAAATCCTCTATTTTTGTCAATGGTTCGCGCGGAAAAACAGTTGATGAAAAGGCACTGATTGAGGCATTAAGAACTAACGAGATTCATGGCGCTGCCTTAGACGTTTACCAAACAGAGCCGCTAAAACCAGATCATCCACTGCTCCAGTTTGCTAATGTTGTGACAACCCCTCATATCGGGTCATCAACCTATGAAACCGAACTAAAAATGGCCAAGCTTGCAGTCGAGAATCTGCATGCTGGATTAACGGGTAAACGTCCTAAGAACTTGATTAATCCTGATGTGTTGAACTAGTTGTTACTTTTTGAAACGAATCAGTATTGCTAAATAGGACAAAGTATATACGAGCAATTTTTTAATTGCTCAAAAAACTTCGGCGGGAGTGATGGATCATGGCTAGAAACAAACTTTTGGTTCCGGGTGCAGACAATGTTCTGGATCAAATGAAGGAAGAAATTGCGGGCGAGTTTGGAGTTCAGCTTGGTGCTGATACGACCGCACGAGCAAACGGTTCAGTTGGCGGCGAAATGACAAAACGGCTTGTCGCTATCGCTGAACAATCATTACGAAATCAACAGGGTCAATAACCTGCGATTTCAGAATTTGGGTGCCCCAATAAGATTGGGGCACCCTCTTTCGTTTAATACTATACAATCCCCGCTTGATTAAGGTTAAATAAAATAAAAGCGATTTTTAAAGGAGAAATTATGAGCAAAAAAACAGCTATCGTAACAGGGTCTTCGAGCGGCTTTGGTTTGTTCTGCGTCATTGAACTGGCATTGAAGGGCTTTACGGTGATTGCGACAATGAGAGATATTACTAAAGCAAAACCACTACTAGAACGTGCCAAAGAAAACAAGGTGGCTGATTTCATTCGTATTCAACCACTCGATGTCACATCGACTGATGCTACTGATCACTTTAAAACGATTCTCTCTGACTATCCATCTGTAGATGTGCTGGTAAACAATGCAGGTTTTGCGCAGGGAGGCTTTAGCGAGGAGCTTTCACTAGAAGATTACCGGCAGCAATTTGAAACCAATTTCTTTGGTGTGATTGCCGTAACCAATGCAGTCCTTCCATTTATGAGAGCTAGAAATCAAGGCAGGATTATCAACATGGGCAGCATTAGCGGGAGAATCGGATTCCCAGGTTTATCTGCTTATACTTCATCCAAGCATGCTCTTGAGGGTTACAGCGAAAGCTTAAGACTTGAGCTCAAACCTTTTGGGATTGATGTGTCGATCATCGAGCCGGGATCGTATCATACCAATATTTGGACAAGCGTCGACCAGATGGATATCCATCCTGATTCACCCTATTTATCCTATATAGTGAGTATGCTAAACGAAATGGAAACCGGAAAAGCAGAACATGGCAATCCCATTGAAGTTGCAAAATTAGTTGCACAAATTGCCTCACAGCAGAAAACTCCAGCCCTTAGATATCTGATTGGAAAAGGTGTAAAGAAAAATCTGTTTCTAAAAACGATCCTGCCTTGGAAAACAATCGAAGCTGTTATAATCAAAAAACTAAAGCAATAACCATAAAAAATGAAAACCTCCCTTCTGTTTTACGTTTTCAAATGATAACAACCCGTTAGAGGTAAAATTAACCATAATGAAGAAAAATGTTGTATGATAAAAAGGTATCATCCAATAGGCAGATTCTAACAGAAAAATTCGGAATTTTTTTTATTATTAAAAACAATCAGGGAGGTCTAAAATGTTAAGTCAATCATTAATTGAAGACGTACTGACAGCGGCTTTATCAACTGGCGGGGATTTTTCAGAGATTTTCGTCGAGGATCGTTTTACGATTAACTTTACATTACAGAGTGGAAAAATTGAAACGTGCCTTTCCGGGCGTGATTTTGGGATTGGCATCCGTGTTTTTAAAGGATTGCAAAGCGTCTACGCGTATACAACCGATCACAGTAAGGAAGGACTTCTGAAAGCAGCTAAAAATGCCGCTCAGGCGATTAGCGGGAATTCAATAATTCAGCTGACTCCTTTTGTACACGAGTCAGTGGAAAACATCCATCCTATCCATCTCAACCCGCAAGAGGTCAATAAATCCCGCAAAGCATCGATCATGAAAAATGCTTATGATACGGCAAAAAACTATCATTCTAGTATTTCACAGGTAACCGTCCGTTACATGGATGAAGAACAAAATGTCCTGATTGCCAATTCCGAAGGGAAATTTGCTGAAGACAAACGAGTCCGTTCAAGGCTATCGATTCAGGCAGTAGCAGTGCGTGATAACCAAATGGAAACAGGTTTTCATGGACCGGGCGCCCACCAAGGCTTTGAATTTTTCGAGAATTTAAATATCGATCATTATGCAAATGAAGCAGCCCGAATTGCTGTGACGATGTTAGACGCAAGCCCTTGTCCAAGCGGCAAATTCCCGGTGATTATCGATAATGATTTCGGCGGCGTTATTTTTCATGAAGCCTGCGGCCATGGATTAGAGGCAACCGCTGTTGCGAAAAACAACTCTGTGTTTGCGAACCGCATCGGCGAAAAGGTTGCGCCGTCCATTGTTACCTATATCGATGACGGCACGATTCAAAATGAATGGGGTTCAATTAATATTGATGATGAAGGCGAAAAGGCGCGCAAAAATGTTCTCATTGAAAATGGTATTCTCAAAGGCTATTTAATTGATAAATTTAATTCAAGACGAATGGGCATGGAATCGACTGGTTCGGGAAGAAGACAATCCTTTCGCTTTGCGCCGACCTCGAGGATGACAAATACGTATATAGCCCCAGGAGCATCAACTCCTGAAGAAATCATTGCCAATACCGAACATGGTATTTATACCAAATATATGGGTGGCGGCCAGGTTAACCCGGCAACAGGTGATTATAACTTTGCTGTTATGGAAGCGTATGAGGTCAAAAACGGTAAGCTCGGTAAGCCATTAAAAGGTGCCACCTTAATCGGAAATGGACCTAAAACCTTGCAGCTTGTCGATATGGTCGGAAATAATTTAGGACATGGTGCTGGAATGTGCGGTTCGCTTAGTGGCAGTATTCCAGTTAACGTCGGACAGCCAATGATCCGTGTCAGCGAAATTACCGTCGGTGGGACAAAGGGGGAATAAGCGCATGAATATACAGGAATTTCAAGCGAACCTATTTAGTGCGGCACTAGCCAGCGGTTTTACGGATGTTGAAATGTATTATGAAAAGAAAGAAGTATTTGGCTGCCAAATATTCAAAGGGGAAATTGATCAATATGAAATTGCCGAAGACGGCGGCGTTTCCTTCCGTGGGATATTTAATGGAAAAATGGGCTATGCCTATACCGAAAAAATCGACGATGCCTCCATCCCCTTCTTGTTGGATAACGCGAAAGAAAACACGTTGATCATTAATGATGAAGATAGTGAAGAAATCTTTGCCGGCAGCAGTCACTATGAGCAAGGAAACTTTTTCTCTACAGCCTTAAATGAAGTAACTATTCCTGAAAAAATACAATTTATTAAAGATGCGGAACGTGAATTACTCGAATTGGATCCAAGAATTGTAGCGACAGACTATTGCATGATTCGGACAGAATCGGTTTCGCGATCCCTTTCAAATAATAAAGGATTGTCATTAACGGATGGAATGAATTATTTGTATGTCATCCTTGAAGCGATTGTTAAGGACGGAGAGGAAACAAAATCAGCATATGAATTTAAAGTGTCAAAAGACTTCCATGGCTTAAATGCAAAGGAAATCGCCAAAAAAGCTGGCGAAGAAGCACTTTCACAATTAGGTTCAAAAAATATCGAGAGCAAAGACTATCCAGTGCTTTTAAGAAATGATGCCGCGGCAAGTCTTTTGGCAACTTACTCGGCTAATTTTTCAGCGGAAAATACGCAGGCTGGGATCTCATCCTTAAAGGATAAGTTGGGTAGTCAGATAGCCAATCAAAAGATTACCATTGTTGATGACCCATTTCTTGAAGATGGCCTTGCCAGCAGGACGTTTGACAGTGAAGGAGTTGCAACAAAGAAACTTACATTAGTAGAGTCAGGTGTACTGCAATCCTTGCTTCACAATCAAAAAACAGCAAAAAAAGAGCAGGCTGAAACGACTGGCCATGCCCATAAGGATTCATATAAAAATGCTGTCAAGGTCGGCCCATCTAATCTATATATTGAACCTTCCGATCTCTCCTTTGAAGATTTGCTCGCTGTCATGGGCGAAGGTATTTTGATTACAAGTCTTTCTGGCTTGCATTCAGGAGCAAACACAGTTTCAGGTGACTTCTCACTTGCCGCAAATGGGTTCTATGTCGCAGATGGTAAGGTTCAATACCCAGTTAATTTAATGACCATTGCAGGTAACTTTTATCAATTATTGCAGGATGTCGAGGAAATTGGCTCTGATTTAACGTTCCCACTTTCACCAATCGGATCTCCATCGGTTTTAGTGAAATCATTGTCGGTTACGGTAGAGTAATTGTGCTTTTTAGGGTGGGGATCCAACTGGATTCCCACTTTATTTGAGTTTTTGTAAAAAATAGTGGAAGTTTTTCCGCAAAAAGGCATTTTGGAAGATTGTTTTGCGAGTTTCATTATGTAAAAAGATTAAATTTCTGCTTTTATTTACGAATTTACCTGTATTATTTGTGAATCGCATGTATAGCGGGTTTCCACTATTTGGACAGACACTGCTTTTTACTTTTTATCGGCGAATTTTTAAGGTATATCGGCGAATCCAGGTATTTTATCGGCGAATTCACACCATTTATCGGCGAATAATGAAATTTATCGGCGAATCGAAAAATTGTTCCTTTGTGAATTAAAAAAACTGACCCTAAAAGTTATTTTTCAACGACCATTTGGGTCAGCCTTTCATCTACTATTTAAATTCCCTTTTTATATCACACACAAGTTCATTTACTAATCCTTCTTGATACCCCGCTTTTTTCCTGATTTTTAGAACATTCACCACTTCAACAAGTTCAGGTGATGATATTGACTCCATTTTCGAAAGCCTGCCAGAAATATCCTCATCTGAAATGGTCTTTTCATATGACTCTACATCCATCCTCCAGCAAGTAACTCGATCCTGATAACGTTCTTTTAACCGCTGTGCCATCGAAAGCCCTTCCGGATCTAAGTCCCCAGAATAGTAAAGATGACAGTCCGCTTCTACTAACAAATCTAACATTATCCAGCTCGCAGCCCGAAATTGCCCATGGGTACAGATTACGGGAGCATCAGCAACCTCATCAACAATCGTTGAACAGACACTAGAATTTTCTACAATCCATACCTTGTTTCCTGCTGCTGGCCAGATTCTTTTTATTTTCAGTAATTCCTTAATCGGAACGTTTAAAACGGTATTCGTTTCAGCAGCGGCTTTCCAAACCGGATGAAGCCCCATTTCACATTCCGCAAGTAATCCGCGGCAGGAAACAAAACTCCACAAATCATCCCTCATCAAACCATACAAACCTAGCAAATCATTTAGGTCCTCTGTTGTTTTCGGCATACCCGGTACACGTTGTCCCTTAAGCTGTTGATCTACCTGCAGGCAATTGACGAGCAATTTACCTGCTAGTTGATTATTATCAAAAAAATGCGGATTTCCCGTTGTTCGTTGGGCAAACAGCGGCAGTCTTTCATACTTATTCTCCATACAGGGAAGATCTTGATATGCTTTAAAAACGGTGATTAATTTTTCCTTTAATCCCAAAGCATCCTGCTTATAAAGCGACCAGATCCACCGGGAATCCGGCGGCTTCGACTCGATCCATTCCCACCACCAGCTTCCCTCAGGATAATTAAAACATAACTCTTGAAAGAACCTCTTTTCTTTCTCTTCTTCAATGCTACTTTCCTCATTTTTAGTAAGAATCGACTCCCCGAGCACTTCTTCAAGCAATTCAATAAGGGAATACTCTGCAAAACCGGTCAGCGGTAATTCTTTTTCAAAGGAAAGTAATGAAATCTTCCCTTTTTCAAGGATTGTGTCAACCGACTGACCTAAAAACCCGGCAATTGATTCTACATCATCATAGGAAAAGCCATCCAAACTGACCGTGCCACCGATTCTCCCGATTGAACGGTATTTTTCCTTAAATAAGGTAAACAATTTAACAAAACCTGGTTCGTCCCTAAACACCTGTACTTTGTCATTCATGTGTCACTAGCTCCGGAGCAGGCTCATCATCCACCACAAAGGTACGCTGTTTCCCGTCCCATTGATAGCGAATCACCGTAACAAAGTCGGCATTCTTTGGCCGGACTAACTCACAAATCGATAGACTCGAAATGGTGTCATAATCGCCCCATAAGGCTTGGGAGTTCATAATATAATTAAAGCCAAGCTGCTCCACCACTTCAAACATGTCGCGGATGTTATTCTCATCTACCCCAGCAAAGGCCTCATCGAGGGAAATGATATACGGTGCCATCGCTCCTGCTTCTTTGTATCTTGAATAAGCTGCTGTAAATAAAGGAATATACATCGCCATTGCCTTTTCCCCGCCGCTAAATTTAAAGAAGGCATTGTTCGTCAATTCTCGTTTCGGCTCATTCACACGCTTAAAGGAAAGAACAAAGGTGAACCACTTTCGATAATCCAACACTTCTTTTAATACTTGATGAAGCGTCGACCCTTCATTTCGTAACTGAATTAATTCCTTTGCTTTTTCAATTCTGGACTGGAAGTGTTTTGTAATCCGATTTAAATCCTCTTCGTTCAAAAACTTACTATTTCGCTGCAAGAGCTTGACCAGATCTTTCGTATCCAATTCCTTTTCGGATTCAGCCGTTAATGGTTTCCAAGCAATAGAGAACGTTAAGCCGGATGAGTTATCACGACTTTCCATAATTTTGTCCATCTCACTCACCCATTTTTCGGCACGTTTGATTCGGTTTCGTAAGATTACTCCAACTGTATTGACGATAATATCCTCATAGAGTTGGCGGTCTTGTTCATCGAGCCAGCCTTTTTGGTCTTCTAACTCTTTTTCCAGTGATGTGAACACAAAATACGGACTGACACGCTGTCCTTTATATTCCATTAGAATTAGACGGCGGCTTTGAAGCTGATTCCATTCATTCATAAAGGGTTCATAGTAGTCACCCCATTCTTTCGAAAACCACCCTGGACGCTCCGTGTCTTCCGGGTATTCAAACATTCTGTATTCTGTTAAAAATACCTGTTCATTGATGAACGCCTTTGTTAGCTGTTCATTTAGCTTTGACCGGTCATATTTTCCTAAAATGGATTCTAGCTGTTTGACGATTTTAACAGGATCCATTTCAGCAACCTCTACAAAACCACGGGCGATTTCCGCTTTCACCATCTGTTCCCATTCGTCCGCCATATTTGACCAGAATTCCGCACTTGTTTTCGCGGAAACTAATTCCTGTTCACAAGTCCCTTGCCTTGCTTTCTTTTCAGGGATGGTTTCAAGCAGATGAGTAATCCTTTCTATTGCTTCTCTTAGCTGCTGCTGCACTTGTTGAATCCTATGTCTTACTTCCTCGATCCCTTTTAGTTTCAACTGTTGCTCAATTGCCTCAATTTCAACCTTTTCTTTACGCAACTTTGATTCTTTTACATTTTGATCCCCTTTGAGCTCGTCCAGTTCCGTTTCCATTTCAGCTAAGCGATAAGTTAGATCCTCTATTCTATTCCGCACAAACAAACATTTTTGAAAGAGATCCTTGAAGCTATAAAGTTGATCACGATAATTCTTCGCTGAGATTAATGCTTGTCCCAAGACTTCCTTTGTTAATGAAATGTTTAGCTGGCCGCCTTCTTGATGAAGTTTTACCTTAATTGCTTGAAGCTGACCGTGTACTTGCTTCCAGTGTTCATCTAGCTGAAGATGAACCTTTTTCTGCTCCTCCAATTGATGACCGGTCTTTTCAATTTGAACATTCACGTCACTCAAGTTTTGATCTTCCGGCATGGTCTGCTTCCATTGTTCAGCACGGAGGACCTCCTCCTCGTATTGACGACGTTGAACGTTTAGTTCCTCCAACACTAATTGGATTTGCTCAATGGATACCTCGCATTCTTTGATTTTCTCCTGCTGGTATCGTTTGCGCGATGTACGGCCGATATATTTGGACGGCCCTTCATTTGGGGCATGCCCCACTAAACAACCAAGTGAATACGACCCATCGGCATCCACATGAAAACCAGATCCTTCCTGTTCAAGGGAGATGCTCCGTAATATTTCATCAACCAGATTATTTGAAATAAGACTATCTGCCTCTACATCCGGACGCAAATAATCCGCTAGCGTATATCCGAGTAATTGCGGCTCCGGTCGGATCACCCGATCATGGGTCGGGTCAAGGAAATTTTCAGTGATTAGGCTGTCCAATATGCCCGTTTGTTTTAATGCAGACTCAATTCTCTCCTTTTGCACTTCTGTCACATGATCCTGAAACTCTACCGCTGCATAAAACGGAATAAAGGCCTGCCCTTCTTCTAGAAGCTGCCTGCGAAATACCTCTGTATCCTTTGCTCGCTCCGGGTTAGGCATTTTCAATGTCTTCCAGTGATGCAGTTCTGCCCGAGCTGCTTCCATTTCTTGCTTTTTATCTTCTATCTTTTTCTCCATTAGGTTTTTCTTCGTACTAATCTCGGTAATATAATCATTAACCGCAGCAAGCAGTTTTTCCCTCACTTGCTCGTAGCGATTTTCTTCATATAAGCCTTCGATTGAACGGGCGATTTCTTGTCGTTTCTCTTTTGAAAAAATAAGCTTTGGATGCTGCTCAATCCAAGAAAACACCTGGTGCTCCACCTTTTGTTTCTCTTCCGTAAACCAATCGGCTAAATGATCGAGATTCTTTCTTAAGGCATCCACTTCTTTCTTTTTCTCAGAAGACTGCCGCTGGAACCGGCTATGCTCTTCTGCTAGACGATTTTCCTCATCAGCTAATTGCTTTAAATCCGCAAGTAATTGTTCATGACTGCCAATCTCACGAATCCAGATGGAAAAATCAAACTCCTCCTGCTGATGACGTTCGAAATCGTGGACGTTAACCACATGCTCTGAAAAAGCAGCTTCTTCCGCATCAAATTGCAGATCACCCAGTAAATCTTCCATGACGCTTTCATGCTGCCTTATCTGGTTTTGACTCTGTTCCCGCTCCTGCCATAGATGATTGTACTGTCTGTTTTTGTGATCCCATTTCTTCTGTAAGGAATTTATTTCACTACTTAGTGATTTTGTATATTCTATTTTCTTACGCTTATCCTCTTCCAGATTCCAAACCTCATGGCGCTCCAGCCGCTTTTTTTCCTCTTCGGCAATTTCTTGCTGCTGGACATAATGCCGCTTCTGTTCTTCTTCTAGTTGAATTTCTTTAGTCAATTCTTCGTCTTGAGCCGTTAAACCTTTTACATGTTCCTCTGCGACAGTGAATCTTTTTAAGGCATTCTGCCACTTCTCCGCCCGTTCAGCCAAAATATATTGATTATAGGAATGATACTGGTTAACGAGCCTGCTGCTAGAGGCATATTCACGTTCTAACTGTTCGAGTTGCTGCTGGGTTTGATCCATACTTTCAATCGTATCTGACAGGTGCCTTAATTCATCATCGGTTAAAGGAGGCAGGGCAGATTCCAATATTTCATAAATAACTGTCGGTTTAAAATCCTTTGACAGTTTAGGGCTTCGTAATTGGATCAACAGTTTAATCAAGTCTTCATAGGCTTCATTTGACTGGAAACCGAATATATATTTATTGACGAGCTCCATGTATTCACGCTGGGTATGGACAACATATCCGCCCTCACTGATGCGATTTTCCAGTTCCTTTGCGGAAAAAGGCACCCTGTCACCCAATTGCGAATGGGCAAGTTCAAAATCATGGCCAATTCTGCGATTATCGGTTATCACAAAATACCAGGATTTAATTCCTTTATGCCGCTTGGCCTGCATCCCAATCCCCGTTGTAATATACCGTTCTACACCAGCTTTTTTATATTCGATAAACAGATATCCCGTGCGCTCATCACGATCGACTACCTCTTTTTCCCCAAGCAGATAATCTTCCATTCTGCGAGCTTTTGACCCAAATGGGTCGAGGCGGTCAGGAGATTTTTTTCCGTCTAACAACACAGGCAGGAAGCTTTGCATTGTAACCGATTTTCCCGATCCGTTCGTCCCCCTAAGCAGAAGCTTTCCATCCGAAAAATGGAAAATTTCATCATCATAATACCAAAAATTCAATAACCCCGCTCGGTTCATCACCCATTTTTCCTCTGTCATCGTTCGGTTCCTCCTGTATGAAAATCTGCGGGGTACTCACCCGTCATTATCCCTACTATTGATTTAATCCGAATAAGAGAAGTTTCGGCTTCTACCTCGACCATCATCCAATCCTTCATGGCACGAAGCAACTCCGTTCGTATACCACTCGTACTCATATCGCGAAAATACTTTGCCCAACCTGTGCCATTTTGCTGCCTTAAATCATCCACCACTTGTTCAAACTCACCTTCTGTCATCAGCATTTCACCATTTTCGTTTGCTTTGAACCGCTCAGGCTGCCCATGAATGTACTTTGACAACTGAAGGATTATGTCAGTGGATGCCTTGGAATTCGGAAAAACCTGCTGATACTGTCTTGGTTCGGCAATCGATAAAAAGGCGGTATTTTTATAGACATGAAGTTTATAGTCACTATGTTTTTCGATATCTTCTGCTAAGCGATTTCGATAGTTCCTGATATAGAGAAAATCAGGATCCTGTTGATCACGGCGATGTAATCCAGGTGAAAAGAACAGCTTGCGGTACACCCGCTTCCTTCTTTCATCTTCCTGATTTAGTTTCCAATCTTCCTTTAGTAACTCGCCCCAGTGTTTGTAGCTCGAAAAATCATCTGGATATGTTCTCATAAAATATCTGCTATAGGTGCTGGCTTCATATAAAACTTCCTGCTCTTCATTTTGGTCAAAGCGGCCGATATCCCCGTCAATGGTTCGAATGAGCTGGAATTCCATCAAGATTTTCACAGCCCTTATCAATGATTTCCGGTGGGTATAGAGCGTCCAATCAAGCGGAAAGTCTCCTGGGTAATCAGCTTGAATTTCTTGACATAGCTCAGAAAGAAGAAACTGTTCATCCACTGCTTTTCCCTCTAAAAAGGCAAGCGCACAGCAAAAAATCGCATAATCCATCGGCTCTTGAAAATCTTGAATGCCCATCCAGCCTTCCGGTTCAACCGGGATTTTTTCCAGTTTAATAAAATGTTGGTGGACAATAAGTCGCAGGCCGAACTTTTCATCCAGGTAGCGGCGCAATACCTTCTCTCGCTCGCGGATCAACTGATACCATTCCGGCTGTTCGGTGCGTAAGATCCAATAATGATGAAATAGGATGTCCATTCCCTGGATAGCTTTTTCATCGAATAGTTGTGTTTGCTCCATTAATATCACCTAGTCTCTCCAAACAAGAATGTGGCATCAGGCATTCGTAAATTTCCGTCTTCAGCCTGTAAGGTAATCATTTTCTCATAATCAAGCATTACCTTAACTTGTAACCCGTAATCCGTTTTAACCATGCGATTTTTGTTAGCCATAGACTTCCCAATCCAGCTTAATAGAACCTTTCGGATAAACGGTTCTACTGTTGTTAGCGATGAGAGTGTTATTCTCCCTTGGGTAATATATTTTTCGATTAACCGTTTCTCTTGTTCTCGTTCTTTTAAATAGAGTTCTCGCTGTTCTTTTTTCTTGCTTTCATTAGAATTAAATGATCCTGGCTTCGTTTTTTCACGATACCTTACTGTTCTGGGTTTAATGGTCAATTCAAACGGGGCCTCATCCCATGTATCGACATGAAGGTTTTCGGTGGTCGCATCCACGAGCTGAAGATGCTGAATCGTCATTGAGCCAAATACAACCGCTGATAATTTGTGCGCTTCTTCCCTATCGAGGCATTCCACAAACCATTTGGATAATTGCAGATAATCCTTTTTGCGGCTGCGAAAATGCTGCTGCCGCTCACCAATGCGCTGCACATATCTTGTCATACGGCGAATCATTTCATTGGTTTGCCACTGGAGGATATCTAGTTCACTTTGCTGTGTGGCGGATCCTAAAAACCATTGTCTAAGAGAGAACCAATATTCCTCATATTCGGTTAGCCAATCGTTTGTAGACGAAGAAACATCTTCAAGACGGGGAATCGCCCCGCGATGTTCGATTAATTTTTGAAAAAAATGCTGTAACCGTCCAGAGGTTAATTCTGATAATGAATGCTGGATTTGCAGTGATGTTTTTTGCAAGGATACAATAAAATCTCGTAAATAAGTTGTAAACTGATTTTTATAGACTAGAAACGCATCGGTCTGCATCCTTTGGTCGGTTTGTTCACTATTGATATAGGCAATATAATCAGCCGTGCTGGTACGAATCGTTTGAAAATAGCGAAACACATCCTCCCAATTCCGCATATATTCTTCTGCCGATTTGTTAAGGTCATGTTCAAGTTCACTTTGCAGGGTGGTTACCGCTTGGAAAAGCCGGTCAAATTGCGATCGTTCTAACGAGCCTTGGAACGTATCTCCTAATTTTTCAAGCTGTACAATCATTCTCTCAATCTCAACCGTATAGGGTGTACATTGGTAGCGGAACCGTTTCTTCTTATATTCTTCAATTGTTTTAGCGTTGGTCATATCCTGCCTGGCAATTAAATTATTCCATTTTACTAGCTGCGCTAATTGCTGGTGCAGCTGGTCCTCTTGATAGTCCGCGAAGGCTGGTATCGAATGCATATGTTCCAATAACTCTTCCGGCGCAATAAAATCTCTCATTCTTTCGTGCTGGTGATAAAAATAGCGAAGAATCGTCCGATAGTGTGCCGCCGAGTCCGCAGTTAAATAACTAGCCTCTATAATTTTTTTCATCGTAGAATCCATTGGGCATCATCCTATTTTTTGTTTATAATTACAATTGTATAATATAGAACGAAGGATTCCTATACTTTAAGATAGATTGGAAAAATGTAAGATATTAGCAAAAAAAACGCAAATAAGTTGCGGTTTCTCGCAAGATATTTACGTTTTTATCTATAATACTCAGTTCCTAGATCAACGGCATTGAGGTTATTTACGTTTCATTTTTGTAATTCTTCATATTCATAGAAACCGCGACCTGTTTTCCGGCCGTAGTGGCCTGCCCGAACTAGTTTGCGCAATAAAGGTGCGGGACGATATTTAGAATCGGCAGTTTCTTCGTAAAGAGTATCGATAACCATCAGCAGTACGTCCAGCCCTATCATATCTGCCAAAGCTAAAGGACCTATAGGGTGATTGGCCCCAAGTCTCATTCCAAGGTCAATATCTTCTTTACTGGCAATTCCTTCTTGAAGAACGAAGATCGCCTCGTTAATCATCGGCGCTAAAATTCGGTTTACTGCAAACAAAGGTGCTTCGTTAACTGTTATTGTTTTTTTATCAAAGCTTTCACATAAATCTTTGGCTATCAGATAAGTTTCATCCGAGGTATCATTGCCTCGGGTAATTTCGACCAGTTCCATAATTGGTACCGGATTAAAAAAGTGAGTGCCAATTACCCGATCTGGCCGCTTGGTGGCAGATGCCATTTCGGTTATGCTCAAACCGGATGTATTGGAACAAAAAATCGTGTCCGTTTTGCAAATTTGATCAATCTCACTATATAGCTCCTTCTTTTTCGCGATATTCTCGATGATAACCTCAAAAACTATATCGGCGTCCTTCAAATCTTCTAAGCTAGTGGACACGGTAAACCGATCCATTATTGCCCCAACTGAGTCATTAATTCTCCCTTTTGCTGACAGCTTCTCTAAGCTTTTATGAATACTGCCGATACTCCTATTTAAAAAATCCTGCTGCAAATCTGTTAAAATAACTTGAAAGCCAGCGCAAGCAGCTACTTGGGCGATTCCTGATCCCATGCTCCCGGCCCCAATCACACCGATTTTTTTAAGCGACATTTAAATCCCTCCCACTCAGTTTTGTTTATGTCTAGGTTAAATCCCCTTAAATTCCGGTGGACGTTTTTCCAGGAACGCATTCAATCCCTCTTGAATATCTTCGGTTGCTAGTAGGTGAGTTTGAACCATGGTCTCTTGCTCTAAAAAAGCATCCCAAGGGAGTTGAACGGAATGATTCAGCATCTTTTTAACATATTTATTACTTACTGGCGGTCCCTTTAAGATCATCTGGGCAAATTCACTTGCTTCCTGAAGTAAATCACCTTCCACCACCTTATTAACGATTCCCCAGTTCTTTGCCTCTTCCATTCCGATAATCTTACCGGAAACAATCCATTCCTTGGCAATGGCCAATGGTACTCGTTCCGATAATAACTTCATTAAGCCAAGATCAGGAATCACTCCCAGATTCACAAAACTTAACCCAAACTTCGCTGAGCGGTCAGCAACAATAAAATCGGAAGCAAGTGCAAGACTAAACCCTGCTCCAGCAGCAAATCCATGGACCGCAGAAATCACATATTTCTCCATATTGAGGATGATTCTTGTTAGGTTAATAGCCTTTTGCAGATAAATGGCGATTTCACCGGGTTTCGTAAACTGCATGATGGTTTCCAAATCTCCACCGGCACAATATGATTTCCCTCCGCCTGATAGGAGAACCACTTTGACTTCGGCATTTTTATCCAAGTTTAGCAGTACTTCAGTAAGAGCTTCTACTAATTCGGTTGAAAGTGAGTTCAACTTCTCTGGACGATTGAAAGAAATTGCACCAATTCCGTTCTCAATACTTACCTTAATAGATTCAGACATATTTACCTCTCCCTTCTTACAAAGATTATTATTTCTTAAAAATTCTGATAGCTAGAGGTGTAGTGCCCTAAAAAAAGGTGCTACTTCCCTTGAAACCTTGGCTTTTCTTTCGCCAAAAATGCCCTTGCACCTTCCTTTTGATCTTCTGTGGAGCAAAGCTTTTTAAACAACTCAGCCTCTAAGTCTAATGCATCCGCTAGCGGTTGATCCAGCCCTAATGTAATTGCCTTTTTTGCCGCGCTGATTGCCAACGGTGCCTTTTTCTGAATCCTGGCTGATAGGCTAAGAGCCTGACTTAGGGCTTCCCCGCTAGGAACGAGAATATCCACTAATCCAATTCGGTATGCTTCACTAGCCTCAATAACATCACCGGTAAAAATAAGCTCTTTCGCTTTACCCGTACCGACCAATCTTGGTAATCGCTGTGTTCCTCCGTATCCTGGAATAATCCCTAAATTCACCTCTGGCTGCCCAAATTTCGCCTTTTCCCCTGCAATTCTCATATCACAAGCCATGGCAATTTCACAACCAGCTCCAAGTGCAAATCCGTCAATAGCCGCAATAACTGGGATTTCAAAAGCTTCAAGCCGATCAAAAATACGCTGACCAATTTTCGCGAGTTCATAACCTATTTCTGGCGTAATATCGAGAAACTGTGTGATATCCGCCCCGGCTACAAAAGCTTTGTCCCCTGCACCAGTAATGATGAGCGCCCTTGCATCGGAATTTCTTTTTAGCCCTTCCAGTGTCTGATCAAGCTCATCCATAATCTGCCGGTTAAGTGCGTTAACAGGTGGATGTTCGATCGTGATAACTGCTGTCCTGCTTTCAAAATGAAGTTTAACACATGGTTTCATTGACAAAATGTTTCCTCCTCAATTAGCTGGCTACTATCTTTGAAAATGACATTCTTTTAGCTGAAAAGACCCGTATTGGCCAATTCCTCAATTTTGGCTTGTGAGTATCCTAGACTTTTCATAATTGCCTCGGTATTAGCTTGTGATAGCGGAATCCCTGTATGTCGATACACAGGTAAAGATTCCGAAAACTTAATCGGATTTGCAATCTGTTTTATTTTGTTTCCATTTGGTCCAGAAACCTCTACAACCATTCCCCGCTCCCGAACAAGCGGACCATCTAATACTTCGGAAAGTTTAAGGACTGGCTCAACACAGGCATCCGCATCATTGAATAGGTTCATCCAGTCCTCTAATGTTCTCGTTCTAATAATCTGGCGAATCTCTTCCTTGATCGCGGCCCCTTTCTTTGGTGTCACTCCACCTGTCGCAAAGTCAGGTCTGCCAATCGTTTGGCAAAACCGTTTGAAAAATTGCGGCTCTACACCGCCAAAACTCAAGTATCTGCCGTCCAGCGTCTCATAGTAATCATACAAAGAGCCTCCATTAACAAGGTTTTCTTCCATTCCCACGTCTTTCCCATCGACTAAATATGCGGCCCCTTGCATGAACGAATTGAAGGCAATCAATCCATCGGTCATTGAAACATCAATATGCTGACCCTTACCAGTCCGCTCTCGATAGATGACCGCTGACAGAATGCCAATTATGGCATTGTTAGAACCTGAAGCAATGTCACCGATTTGCACCCCTAAAAGCGGCGGTCCCGACTCTTTTTTCCCTGAGTATGATGCGACGCCTGACATCGCTATGTAGTTAAGGTCGTGCCCCGCCCGATTTCTCATCGGACCTGTCTGTCCATAACCAGTTAAGGAGCAATAAATTAGTCTTGGGTTTACCTCTTTTAGGCTTTCATAATCGAGATTTAATTTCGCCATCACACCCGGACGAAATTGCTCAATGATAATATCGTACTCACCTAAGAGTTGGTGAATCACTTCTTGCGCACGTGAATCCTTAAGATTTAAGGTCATAAGCTGTTTATTCCTGCTTAATTGCGCCGAAACGGATGACAACTCTGTCCCGGGCAGGAAAGGCGGTAAAAAATCAACTACATCAGGCCTAGTACCTGATTTAATCCTAAGAACATCCGCTCCCATATCTGCCAAGCACATTGTTGCGTAAGGTCCAGGAACCAATGTACTAAAATCTAGTATTTTCAGACCTTCAAGTGCTCCAGCCATTTTCATTCTCCTTTCAGAATGTTTCATTTATTGACCTGTCACGTTTATTTCGCAGGCAGCTGTGCTGCACCGTCCAGCATAATCGTCGTTCCATTGAGATAAGGATTCTCTACAATATGACTAACCGTTGCCGCATATTCTGGCGGTCTGCCTAACCTTTTTGGGAAAGGAATATGCTTTGAAACCTCTTCCTTAAAGGACTCAGGCATGCCACTAGACATTTGTGTATCGAAAAGACCTGGTGAAATGGAAACAATTCTAATTCCGTAATCCCCAACTTCACGGGCAATTGGAAGTGTCATGCCGACCACCCCGGCTTTGGAAGCACTGTATGCTGCCTGGCCAAGCTGACCAGCAAAAGCCGCTGCCGAGGCTGTAGTGACAATAACACCCCTCTCCCCATTTTCATCTGGTTCATTCTTCTTCATTTCTTGTACTGCATAACGGACCACGTTCATTGTCCCGATTAAATTTACTTGTATCACTTTGTTGAACATATCCATTGGAAAAAGTCCCTTCTTTGAGTGGACTTTTGCTGCATAAATAAGACCAGCACAATTGACCGCCACATGGATGGCGCCAAATACTTTAGTAACCGCCTCTACTGCATCACGTACAGAGTTTTCATCACTTACATCTGTCTTGCAGAAAACGGCGGATTTACCAAGTTCCCTTGCAAGATTCTCTCCGCGATCTTCATTCATATCTAAAATTCCAATCTTGGCGCCCTTTTCCACAAACAGTCGCGAACATGACTCACCGAGACCCGATGCGCCGCCTGTAATGATAAACACACGATTTTCTATTTTCACTTTTTGTCACCTTCCTATCAATAACCTTTGAATTCAGGTTTGCGTTTCTCGGCAAATGCTTTAAGTCCTTCGGCAAGATCGTAAGAGCGTACATGCTGCCTGAGGTTTAGCATCTCATGGCGTAATGCCGCATCCTGAGTTTGATCCAAAGCTGCGTTCGCCACTTCCTTCATCCGACGAAGCACCAATGGACTTTTGGCGGCGAGCTTCTCAACAAATTTTTCTACTTCGAAGGAAAGTTCGCCATCAGGGACAACTTTATTAACCAAACCAAACCTTTCCATTTCAGCAGCTGAAAGAAAATCGCCGCTGAAAAGGAGATACTTCGCCCGGTTGAGACCGATTTTCTTCGGTAGAACAGCAGCACCACCGGCACCAGGAAATACGCCAAAGTTAGAGTGGGCATCTCCAATCTTGGCACTTTCTGCTGCAAAAACGATATCGCAGCACATGACAAGCTCGAGTCCCCCCGCCAGTGCAAGACCGTTAATCGCAGCAATGACTGGCTTCGGCATTATCCGAATCAGTCCGCACACCTCGTCAAACATTTCGAGAAAATCTTTCATCCCCGGTTGTGAATGATTTAGTGAGGAAAGCACGTTTTTAAGGTCTGCCCCAGCACAAAAGGCTTGCCCAGTCCCGGTAAGTACAACTGCTTGAACACTACTGTCAGATTGGCATACAGATAGTACGGTCTCCAACTCTTGGAGCATGGTTGATGATACCGAGTTCATATTTTCGGGACTGTTTAAAATAATCCAAGCGCCGGTACCCCGACGCTCAAATTGGATTGTTTCGTACTGCATGGCCTTCTCCCTTCCATACCTATGTTTCAAAGCGATTTAAGTGGTTTTGTTTAGTTGATAATTCTGAATCGAACAACTCGCACAATCTTTTGCCGGTGCCCGAGACTTATCTAAATCCTCCTCTTCCTCCACCTTTTTCCTGATTCCTGTAGCGAAGTCTTTGGCAAATAACGCCGCCCCTAAAGCGCCAACGATTTGGGGTTCATTAGGGATAAAAATCGAAACACCTAAAGATTTTTCTAACGCATGGACCAATCCAATATTTTTGGCGCCGCCACCTGTCATCATCACCGGTTTTTGCATCCCTACACGCCCAACCAATCCTTTCATTCTCCCTGATATCGCTTTATGCATCCCAGAAAGAATATCGATCGTTGAATGTCCCTCAGCCACTAAAGAAATAACTTCCGACTCAGCAAATGTTGTACACATGCTGCTGATTTTGATATCTGCATCTGATTGCATAGACAACTCGCCAATTTCAGTCAGTTCAACATCTAATGCTCTAGCGAGTACTTCTAAAAATTGGCCGGTTCCAGCAGCACATTTGTCATTCATTGCAAAGTTTTTAACGTTTCCTGTCTGGTCAACTGCGATTACCTTACTGTCCTGCCCGCCAATATCAATCACCGTTTTTACTTCGGGAAAAAGATAGTTGGCCCCCTTTGCATGGCAGCTTATTTCTGTTAGATTCTTACCAGCAATTTCTAACCTTTTTCGCCCATAACCAGTACTTACTGTAAACGCGATATCATCCAATACCAATCCTGCTTTTTCCAATGCCTCATCAATTGCCATGGTTACTGCTTTTTGACTAACAAACCCCAACTGTTTAACGCTATACGAAACAATTCGCATATTTTCGTCGATAATTACTGCTTTGCCAGTTAGGGAACCACTATCTACCCCCATTGTATAAAAGGAAGAACCATCCATTTTAGATGTCATCTAACTCACTCCTTTATCTGCTTTTCTGAGCTTCAAGGCTTTCAATCAGCGCCTCAATTCGGGTGTTAACGAGTTCTTCCTTGTAGAATGAATCGTCGACCATGTCACCTTCAAACGAAGTAGATTGGATGCCCATCTTTTTATTTAGGTTTTCAGCTAACAAGAAATGTGAACGGGAAAACGATCGGCATGTTCTCGCACCATGAAAGACAATACCATCGATGGAATATTCCTTGGATAAAGTCATCATCCGTTCCTCAGTTATCGGATAACCAAGATTTAATTGGCACTCGAGGTGATTAATCGCAATTCCCCTCAGCGGATGTTCAGGGTCTATCGAATCTGGTTCATGCCAGAAGGCCATATGTGTATATCGGCCAGCGACCACAGTGGCATCATAACTCGCAAACTTATCAGCCATCCAGCCAAGCTTATTCCAATTCATGATTCCTTCCCAGAAAATGCGATACTTTTCGGTCGGAACAGCACTCACACCATTGTCTAGCCTCTCTTGTACTTCTGCTTTGACCGCTTCCATTGCTTCTATTGTTCCCGGCCATGCTGTGAGATAATTGACCGGTGCAATTTGAATGGACCAATCAAAGAAGCTGGCAGGAGCTGGTTTCGCCTTACATAGTTCCATAGCCTCCATCCGAAGCTGACCAACCTTCTTGGTTACACCCATTAACTCTTGAAATTTATCCCAATTATAAGGTTTCCCGCTTATTACCTCTAAAAACTTAATCAAATCTTCAAATTGTCTCTCAACGTATTTAACATTTTCCTCAAATTCTTCCCCTTTCATATAGGTAGAGCCGTTACGTCCCATATGATACGGAATGACGACATTGAACCAGGGGATTTTTTTGCCGAAGACACGCTCGATGGCCCAATCCCACTGCGGACCGGTTGAACAGCCAGGATAGCAGGTAACAATGGCATCCGGCGCCGGTATTTCGGTTGCAATTGGACCTGGCATTAAATCATCCGGGACCCCAAATTCAGCGAACATTGCACAACCCATCTGTGTTCGGGCATAGGAGCAAAGTTCACGATTAAAACCGCGGTTTTCTGCAAAGGTTTGGGGTTCTTTTTCCTCGTGTCTCGCTGCCACACGTGCACCGTACCCTTCTCCATGGATCCACGCCAAATCCTGTGCTGCCATAAATGGACCAATTGGCAGACCAGTCGTATAAACGACTTTTTTACCAGTCTTCTTTGCATTAATTAGATCCTCCCAATACTCATTGACCAGTTTGTTAACCAATTTACCTGATTTTAGCCTATTCGCTCTTTTCGCTTCCTGTACTGTCATTTATCATCATTCCTTTCTATTTTTGTTACAAGCATTTAAACAGCCATTTCAACAAAGGCTTCTAATCTAGTCTTAATGGTTTCAATCGAATCAAGTTCGTGTGAGATTTCTAGGAGCAGGTGAGGGATTCCGGCCGTTTGCATGGCATCTTTGATATCTGGATAGAAGAACATATGCGGTTCACAAAATTGTGCCATCACAATAACGAGTTGGTCTGCCTTATGTTTTCTCATCGAGTCAACAAGGTATTGAGGCCAGTCGGTTTTAGGGTCACATCTAGTTGGACAAGGTACGTTCGTGTTCTTATCTATATAATGAGCAGCGATTGCCTCCAACGGTTCCCTATCATCCTCACGAATATTGTCACTTACATATCTGAAACCGTGGAAAAGATCATCTCCAACAACAACAGCACCTGACTCTTCAACAAGTGACAATATTTCATTTTTCGGAGCTCCACAAAAGCTTCCAGATAAGAAGACACGTACTGCGTCCTGCCGCTTAGAATCCTTTTGTTCGGTAAGCTTCGGCAATAGACTTTCTAATATCGCGTTATGCTCTTCCTTCGGAATGAGCATACTTGACTTAATAATCGACATCATCTCACTAGAACTTAGAATCCCGGGATTTGATGTTCTTAACTCGTATAGTTCTCTGATGAGGCTGCGATTCTTGTTATAGATTCGGATGCTTTCACGGATGGAGTCGGCATTAATCTCTTTGCCTGTGAATCTCTCAGTATCTCGCTTTAATTCCTTTAAGCCTTGAACAATATCTCCTTGTGTCCATGGCTGGTTACCAACAGGCAAGCGGAAAAACATGTTGTTGACTTTAGGAAGAAGATTCCCTACTACCTCTGAACCGCCAACGGCTTGAATACAGTAATCTCCGCCAACGAATGCGTCAAGGAAATCTAATTCTCCCTTAGCCGCTTGATCGACAACACTGCGGGTGGGTCCACAGAAATAGGAAGGATAATAAGCGTGACCAGAGGTAATTGGTTCCTCTTTTACTTGAAGTACAATCGGTAAAATTCCCGCTGCATGAAGTAATTCTTCTGGAAAATGCATAATGTAACATCCAATAATCTTTGAGCCTGTTTCCATTTTCCACTCTTTTGCTCTTTCGTAGGGTTCGGCTGCTATTTGGGTTAAGTTATTTAATATTTCATCTGCTGATAAATTTAGATACATATACATGTCCCTCCATTAATTACTTGCCTAACTTTTTTTATTTTGATAATTTACAAAAACAAAAGGTATCGAAATTTGTTAGCCCGCGAAGGAAAGCCCACCATTAATACTAAGAGTTTGACCCGTAATTCGGTCAGATTCTGGTGAGGCAAAGAAAAGCGCAGCCTCTGCGACATCTTCTGCATTTGGAAGACCAAGCTTTGCACGATCGACTGCTTTTTGAAATACATGACTTGCCTCGGTAGCCATAACGGCATCAAAGCCAGGAGTGTCCTGAATGACCGTTAAACAAAGGGCATTCACCCGAATTTGCCAGCGGGCGAATTCATTAGCTAAAGCTTTATTCATTAGCACCAGCCCTGCAGCTGCTGACCCAATGAGAGATTCTCTTGGCGTTGCAATTCTCCCTGCATCGCTGGTAACAATGACAATTTTCCCGTAATTCTGCTCCCGCATATGGTCGAGCAAAGCGCGGATTGCATAAAGCCGGGATGATTGTTGACTGTTTAAACAGCCATCGTAGTCATTTGGATCCAGTTCATGAAAGAATTTGGCATATTGGACAGTAGCTCCACCGTTCGCTATTAAAATATCAATCTTTCCCATTTCAGCAACGGCCCTGTCAGCCATTTCCTTAACAGAATCATAGACAAACAAGTCACATTCTAAAAATACAGCTCTTCTGCCCAATTCCTTTATTTCAGATACGACCTGCATTCCTGCTTCGTGGTTTCTGCCACTTATCACCACATCAGCACCACTCTTTGCGAGCTTTAAAGCTGTGGCTTTGCCGATGCCATTCGTCCCTCCTGTAACTAGGGCAACTTTTCCTTCTAGATTGGTAATCATGTTTTTCTCCTTTTTCGATTAGGTTTAATCTTCTGAAATCAATAATCTGATTTCCTAACACGTTTTTGTTTGCCCCAGTTGTTATTAGGACTGGAGAACACGACCGATTGCCATGACTTCGGCTTCCTTCGTCCCTTCATAGATTTCGAGAATTTTGGCATCGCGGTACCATTTCTGGACACTGTATTCCTCCATATAACCGTATCCACCATGAATTTCTATGGCAGCGTTTGCACAAAAAACGGCTGTCTGACCACCCAAATATTTAGCCATTGCTGATAGAGTAAAATCGGGTTTTCCCGTATCAACGAGCCACGCCGCCTTATAAACAAGATTTCGCAGTGCTTCAATTTTAACTGCCATTTCAGTCAATTTGGTCATGGTGGCTTGGTAACTGCCGATTGGGTTCCCAAAAGCATGCCTTTCTTTCGAATACTTGACCGCAGCATCTAGGCATGCCTGAGAAATTCCAAGTGCCTGAGCGGCCACCATCATTCGCGTAATATCAAAAAAATGCATTAGCTGAGGGAATCCTTTACCATCCGTTCCGACAAGATTTTCCTGAGGGACGCGGACATTCTCGAAAGAAATTTGTGCCGTATCACTGGCGCGGATTCCTAATTTTCCATGCAGTTTAGTTCTAGTGATTCCTTCCTTATTTGCGTCTACGATAATTTGCGAGAATCTATTGTGCCTTTTTTCATCCGGTTGGGTAATCGCTTGCACGACCATAAAATCACAAACCGTTCCATTGGTGATGAATATTTTGCTGCCATTAATCACGAATTCATCACCATCGGGGACAGCCCGCGTTAGATATCCGGCAGCATCCGTACCGGCATTCGGCTCAGTGAAGGCACCCGAAGAAACCCACTCCCCTTGACAAACTTTCGGCAAATACTTCTGTTTTTGCTCCTCTGTTCCGTAAAGATAAATCGCCTCGCATCCGAAGCTGGCGGTAATAATATTCGTGCCTATCCCCATATCAACCCGGGAAAGCTGTTCCGTAATAACGGCTTGCCCTAAGATTCCCATTCCTGCACCGCCATATTTTTCCGGAATCCAGGCTCCAACCAGTCCCAATTCCGCAGCTTGCCTACGGATTTCTGGTGTATACTTCTCTTGTTTATCACATTCCGATGAATGTGGAGCGATTTCATTGACCGCAAACTTGTACGTCATTTCCTTTAACATATTTAATTCATCCGATAAATTAAAATCCACATTTCCACTTCCTTCTCTATCTTTTTAGTGGTCACACTTTTTCTAAAATATGAATACACATGGCAGCTTCTTCAACACCAATACTGCCGCCGCCGTTCTCAGCAAGTCCGATTCTGGAGCCAATCACCTGTCTGTCCCCCGCTTCTCCCCTAAGCTGTGTGACAACTTCGTAAATCTGCGCAAGGCCAGAGGCACCAATGGGGTGTCCTCTACTCTCAAGTCCTCCGCTCGTATTAATTGGGATGGATCCCCCAAGAGTTGTCGCACCTGATTCAGCAAGTGCGCCTCCCTCTCCAGGCGGACAAAATCCCATCGCTTCACTTTGGTGCAGTTCCCCGAAAGCCGTAGCATCATGTAACTCTGCAAGGTCAATATCCTGAGGACCAATTCCTGCCTTCTCATAGGCAGCTTTGGCAAGTCTTTCACCGATATCCTCCCCGTCAAGGTCTCTATCGGCACCTTGCCCATGTACCGAGGCAAGAATTTTTATCGGACGCGGTTTCTTTAACTTTTTCATAAAAGATTCTGAGCAAACGATGACTGCTGCTGCACCATCCCCTACCGGGGCACACATACTGCGGGTTAAAGGGAATGTTACCGGGCTATCATTTAAAACATCTTCAATGCTCATGAGGGTCTGGTATTGTGCATTGGGATTGAGCGAAGAGTGAAAGTGATTCTTAGATGCAATCGCTGCCAATTGTCTTTGCGTCGTTCCGTACTTGTTCATATGCCAGCGAGTCATCATCGCGTAAACATCCATAAAAACACTTCTGCCAGTACCAGGTGCGGATTCTTCTGGAGGATAGGAACCCACGAGATTTTTTCCATAATCTAATAGCAAACCGATCTGTTTTTCATAATTTTCGACATCCATACAACTGGAATAGGCAGATAACGATTTAGCTTTGTCAGGGTTCGTAAGCTTTTCAGAACCGACAGCAATGGCGACGTCATACATTCCTGCCCGTATTCCGGTATAGGCTAGGTGAAGGGCAGTTGATGCGCCTGCACAGGCGTTTTCAACATTAGTTACTGGGATCCGGTCCATCCCCATTCCCCTGAAAACCACCTGTCCACGAATCGAGTGCTGAGCATCAAACATCCCCCAAAAGGTATTGGAGAAGAATCCAGCTTCTAAATCCTCTTTGTTTATCCCAGCATCGATTAATGATTGATGAATTACGTCCTCTGCCATGGTACGAACTGTCTCAAACGGATATTTACCAAATTTATTCATCCCGATTCCAATGATATATACATCCTGCATAAACCTTTTTAACCCCCTATTCTTTATAGTTGGACCAACGGCAAATTCTTTGCTGGACGCAGGCATTCACCTTGATAGCGTGACTATCAACCATTCATTCAAGGTTGCTTTTCACTTCCTTAATATTCAGATAATTCCTTTAAATACATTGTAGTCATATATGACACTAGTGTCAATAACTTAATTATATGTATTTATGCTTACTTAGTCCCTAGTTTCAATTTGAAAAATCAGAAATAGGGAGCCCAATTTTTCAGCTCCCTTTGTAAATTCGTATTTTATCTCCGAAACATTAATTTAATTTTACTAAGGTTTTAAAATCCCCTTTTTTGACAAAGAGATCAACTTACATTAATCCACTCTATTTTTAATTAAGCTGAGGTTCATCTTTTAGTACTATTTCACGCAGCTTGAACTTTTGGATTTTACCTGCTGCCGTTGTCGGGAACTCATTAACGAAAAACCAAAACCTAGGCCTTTTATAACTCGCCAAATTCGCTTTACAGTATTCAGTTAATTCTTCTTCAGTTGGTTTTTTCTCAGGTGACTTTGGTATAATGATTGCAGCCACTTGCTCTCCCCAGTATTCATCCGGCAAGCCAACAACTGATACATTTTCAACCTTCGGATGTTCCTTCAAAAGGTTTTCTACTTCAATCGGGTAAATGTTGACCCCTCCACGAATTATCAAATCCTTCAATCGTCCCCTAATCTTTATGAAGCCGCGTTCGTCCATTGAGCCAAAATCACCGGAGTGGAGCCATCCATCATCCTTTAGTGTAGCGGCCGTTTCTTCCGGCATATTATAATAGCCAACCATCGTTTGATAACCACGGCAGCAGATTTCTCCATCCATCCCAAGCGGGAGCACATCACCGGTAGCTGGGTCAGCGATTTTTACTTCAATATGGGGATATGGCTGCCCAATGGTTTCAGCCTGGTCCTCTGGCGTATCATCGAGATGAGTTTGCGTCGTCCCCCCGTGCATCTCTGTTTGCCCGCACACGATCGACATTCCACAGCCCAATTCATTTTTAACACGCCTAACTAAATATGGTTCTACTTTCGATGCTCCAGACAAAATAGAGTTCAACGTTGAAAGATCATACTGATCTCGTTCAGGTAAGTTTAGGATAGCCTCTACCATCGTAGGGACGAGGAGAGCAAATGTCCCCTTCTCTTCCTCAACAAGCTTTAGAAAAAGAGCTGGGTCAAAACCTCCCACTAGTACATGGGTACCACGCTGTTGCAAAGTTCCCAATACGGCGAAACCACAACCGCCCATATGAACCAATGGCATGACATTTACCCACACGCCTCCTTCTGCCATTCCGGCCCGTTCGGCCATGAATTTTGTACTATTAGTCATACCTTTATTATGGAGGATTGCTCCTTTTGGGTTGCCGGTCGTTCCCGACGTGTACATAATCACAAAAGGATCTTCTGACTTCACTTCCGGGAAGGTTACAGACTTGTTCCCGGAATGAATGAAATCCTCGAAACTTGAAAAATTGATCACTTCTCTAAGCGCCGGTAAATTTTCACGAACATCAAGGGCTGTTTGGAGCATATTGTGACCACGATATTCCTCCGTTAGGAATAAACCTGCTGCCACTGACTGCCGTAAAACATATTCGAGTTCTTTTCCCCTTAAAGCAGGATTCACCGTGACCAAAATGATACCTGCAATCGCGCAGCCATATTCGATTAACATCCATTCAATTCTATTTGGTGCCCATATGGCCACCCGCTCACCAGGCTTGAACTTGTTTAACAGGGCACATGCCACCCGTTCTGCGTCTGAGAGAAGTTGAGCGTAGGTCCAGCGTTTGCGATTTGCCGGGTCATTTTCCCCATCTATTAATGCAATTCGATTCGGTACCTCTGCTGCTGCTTGCCGTAATACCTGAGCAACAGTTGAGTCATGCAAAGTTCTAGATGTATCAGCTGGCCAATACGATTCAGTTAAACGTCTAGTATTGTACACATTGTGGTTTTCCATATTGATCTCCCCTTGACAGATAAAGTTTAGGACATCACATTAAGTATGATTAGCTGAGGTGAAGTAAAAGCATGAGGTTTGATGATTATTCCGTTTTTAGTCTTATGCACGAAGAATCTAGATTCAAAAAAATTGTTTGCATATTTACCACTTATTCTCGATATTCATCACCTCCAAAATAACTTTTATAATATTCCGACTATTCCCTATTTGACATTGTAGGCATATATGACTACAATGTCAATATTTTCGTAAAAATTTTTATAAATAAACCTAAACAGCCTCGTAAAACCATGTTCCATTAACAAATCTTCTTGTACACTGCTGATTCAAAAACAGGTATTCCAAATGTGCTAAGGTTTCTCCAATTGCGAATCGGGTTTCGTGGATTGTCAAATTTTTAAACAGCTGCCGGCTAACTTCAATGATCGAAGAAGGCTGCTTAATAGATTGATAGACTATTTCCAATCTTTCTTGATGGTGCGCCAATAATTCTTCAATTCTTTTATTGGCATTTCGGAATGGCTTACCGTGGGAAGGTATGACAACATCTGCATCTAAACATTTAATTTTGTTCAGCGATTGAAAGAAGGATTCAAGTGGATTACGAATACCTCTAAAAAAATAAGAAATATTCGGTGAAATTCTTGGTAAGATATGATCAGTAGAAAAAAGGATACTATTTTCATTATTATATAATGTAATTAATCCATCAGAATGACCTGGGGTGAAAATAACTTCATATTCGTGTTTGCCAAATAATAGTTTCATACCCTCTGTGAGGTACTGATTGACCATAGGATATGGTTGAACTCGATTAAGAAATCTTTCTTCATCAACGATTAATTCGGATAGATTGTCTTGAGGAAGGCCGTATGTGTAAAAATTTTTTTTTACACATTCCATTGATTCGGGTTCCCAGTAGCTCAAACCTGCTTGCGCATCCACCTCAGTCATCCAAACATCAGCATTTGTTAATTCCTGCAGTTTTCCAGCAAAGCCAAAATGGTCAGGGTGATAGTGCGTTATGATGATATCCTTCACATCATGTTTCTCAATAATTGGTTTCCAAATATTTTCCGATACTTCTGTATTTAATCCCGCATCAATAATCGTCCAGCCCCTGGCCCCTTCTGCTAAAAAACAATTGACATGATTTAATCGGAATGGCAGTGGAATTGTAACTTGTGTAACTCCTATTTGAGACAGCAATTTCAGTTTCCCCCTTTTAGTTTTCAAAAAGATAGATAGTGATTCTTTTAACCAGAATTATTGTGTTTTAAAAATGGCTCGATAGCATAGGTCTGTTAGAGAATCTGCAACCGCATTGATATCCTCTGAACCCAAGTCCTCCGTCATTAAATAATGACCATATCCCTCAAACATACAAGTTAACGAGCGAATAGTTACATCTACATTTATGTTGTGGCAGTACCCCTTATCCACTGATCCTTTGATGTCATGTTCAATTCGCTTAAATAAGCTTTCGCTAATTTTCAGCCATTTACCCTCAAATTGTTTTTCCACCATTACGGCTTCCTTTAATGCCAACAATATGCTTCTATTATTCACATAATATTCCAATATTCCACGGGCTTCATATCTCATTCTTTCGTAAATACTTAATTGCATGTTCTTCGGCTGAACATAGTCATTTACCTTATCGGCCAGCTCATCAACCAATTTACCGAGGAGGTCCTGTTTATTTTTAAAATGATGGTAAAAGGTTCCATGTCCAACGTCAGCACGGGATGTAATGTCATCCACCGTGGTCTTCATATAACCAACTTCAGCAAACGCTTTCATAGCTCCAGTAATAAGCTGCTCCCTAATCCTCGCCTTGCGCCGATCCGTTCTTGTAATATTCTCAGATTTCTTCATTTCCATGATTCAATTACTCCTTTATAAATACAAATTAACTTAACTAAAATTGTAGTCACTTGTGACGCTGGTGTCAATATTTTTAATGAAACGTTTCTCATTTATACATTGACATGAAAGGGTTTTAAATTTATTGTAATCTTGTATTCCATCCTGAGTCTATCGTGGCCGAAAACGGATTACAGACGTAGAGAACTCTTTTAAAAGGACTGTAAGAATGAAAATAATACAACAACCTCTGTTATCGTTTGAATTTGCCGAATCGAACGGCAAGATAAAACCGCTTACATTTCAAAACCCAATCCAGGTGATAATGGCGGATACTATCGAAGATGTACTTCCAAGCTTTCAATTTGTCCAGGATGCCGTTGATAACGGTTATTATGCTGCTGGTTTTTTATCATATGAAAGTGCGCCCGCTTTCGATTTTGCTTATAGAGTCAAGGACAAAAGTTCAATGCCGCTGCTATGGTTTGGAATCTTTTCGGAGCCGCTTCATCAACCGCTCAGCAGTAATGGTACATATTCACATACGGAATGGAACCCATCTGTTAGTACAGATGAATACAATAAATCTATCCTATCGATAAAACAAGCGATTGAAAGTGGCGATACGTACCAGACAAACTATACGATTCAACTAAACACTCACTTCCAAGGTGACGATATCGCTTATTACGAAAAATTAAAGAGAGCTCAAGCTTCCAATTATTGTGCCTACATCAACACAGGTGAGCATAGTATTTTGTCTGCATCTCCAGAACTGTTTTTTCATTTAGACGGTGACAAAATTACTACTCGACCGATGAAGGGAACAACAAAAAGAGGAAAATCCGTTGTAGAGGATGAAGAAAACGCCAACTGGCTCTATCATTCTGAAAAAAACCGGGCTGAGAATCTCATGATTGTTGATCTGCTGCGAAATGACTTAGGCATAATCGCCGAACCTAGTACGGTTTCGGTTCCAAAGCTTTTTGAAATTGAACGTTACCCAACCGTTCATCAAATGACTTCAACCATTACAGCAAGGGTCTCAGCCAATACTAAACTCGTTGAAATTTTTAAAGCCCTATTTCCATGCGGATCGATTACTGGTGCTCCAAAAATCAGCACGATGAACATTATTGCTGATTTAGAAACGGCAGCGCGGAATGTCTATTGTGGGGCAATTGGTTTTATTACACCGAACAAGGAAGCTATTTTTAATGTACCGATTAGAACTGTTTTGATTGAACATCAATCTGGTAAAGCAACCTACGGCGTTGGCGGCGGGATTACATGGGATTCAACTACTGAAGGTGAATATGAAGAAATCGTTGCAAAAGCAAGTTTACTTGAAGAAAACAGACCAGTGTTTCAATTGCTGGAAAGCTTATTATTAGACGCCGGAAGCTATTTCTTGTTAGATGAACATCTCAATCGCTTGAAAAATACAGCTCTATACTTCGGTTTTCTATGTAATTTAGAGGTTGTCAACGAGGCATTACAAGCGTTTTCGAGACAAAATAACGAAGGGAAGTTAAAAGTTCGGCTCCTTTTGGCAAAGGATGGGGAAATTATAATTGAAGGAAACCCAATCACACCACCGAAGGCTGCATTAAAGGTTATCCTTGCCGACAAACCGTTAGATAAAAACGTGCCCTTCCTTTATCATAAAACAACGAATCGGGATATTTACTCCCACTTTCAAATAAAGAAACCTGCTCATGTTTTCGATGTGCTCCTTTGGAATAAGGACGGAGAGTTGACTGAGTTTACTAATGGGAATCTCGTTTTAGAAATTGAAGGATTACTGTGGACACCGCCCGTGAAAAGCGGCTTATTAGCTGGCACATTCCGTGAAAAGTTACTTAAAACCGGAGAAATTCACGAGAAGACATTAACCATTGCTGATATACAAAAAAGCACAAGAATCTGGTTTATCAATAGCGTACGAAAATGGATCGAGGTTCAATTGAATCATTAAAAAAGGTGCCTGACTCCCGCTGCTTTTCAGCGTTACATCACAGGGGGAAAGGCACCTTTATATACTTATGTTTACTTAAAAATAGTAGTAATTATTTGATCGGTGGACATTTCACTATCAACTACATAAGTACCTGGGCGCAAATTTTTATCTAGCCCTTTTTTCTCTACATCCATAGAGAAATTAAATCCATTCGGAATCAATTTGGCTTTTTCAAGCATTTTTCCGACATCGATACTGGTCATTCCATCGGATACGCCAACGACGACTCGTGTAACCTCTTTAGCAGGCTTTTTGTCATCAGCCGGGGCTTGTTTTTGGACGGTTGCCTTTGCTGCTTGCATATTCTTGTCATATTCAGCTTTCGATTGAACGACATAGCCTTTCGTTTCAAGGTTTTTTTTCATCTCGTTGTCTGATGATTGAACCTTTACTGTTTTTTGGTTAGTCGCTATTTTTGCAGCTGTTTTTGGCGTATCACTTGTACTAGAAAAATAAACAATTCCACTAATTGTTGTGGCGATAAGAATCCCTGCTGCAAAGCTGCTTAATAAGTTAATTCTCATTGGCAACTTTTCTCCCTTCATCCTTTATTTTCTGAAAAGGAGCCAGCCTCTGTTCAATTTCACTTTCAGGTACTTGTTTTTGTTTTGCGATACTTTCGATCGAGTAATTGCGTTTATATAAGTCTAGTACTTCACGCATGAAAACCTTTTCCTCTGAAGAAAGTTGAATCCCTGCTTCGTTCATTACCACTTCTATATCAAGCTCAAGATTCCGAATTGATTCTTGAAGGGCATTGATTTCTTTCATCGTGGATATATGAATCACATCAATTTGATTATGTTCCATTTTAGCCACATGGTTAGATTTTAATATAGAAATGATCAGTAATAAAACGGATAATACAAACAATCCGCCTAAAGTCCATACCATCAAAATAATTCCTCCTTCAATTAAATAACAAGTACTTATTATACAACCAAAACGAATTTTTTTCGCTTTTAATTATAAAAATGCGTAATAAGTCGGAGGAACTTTACAAATTTTGTGGATTGAAGAAGTCATTTCTTTCATTTCTGCTTTTTCCAATAATCCGAAATGAAGGCTTGGAACATTTCGTTTAATGCTCCCTTTTTTTGACTTTTTAACCATTCAACCTGGTCGATTGGCAGTTTTAATTTTATACTAATATCTTCAAATGGCATTTCCACTTTTCTTATTTCTTCTATAGTAATACCTTCTTCTATATCCGGAAACCAAGAATCATTTTCGTTCACTTTTTCGAAATCCTCATACTCTTGAATGTCATCAAGTTCACAAAATAAATTAAGCTGCGGCAATCCCCCTGACAGGATTTTTACATGCATAATCGAATTTATGATTCGACCATCTGCTAATTCAATCTCAATAATCAGGTTTTCTATCTTTTTATATTTTTTCACTGCAAGCTCACTTACAATGATATCTAATTCCAAGGTATATCCAGAGCTTGATTCAAAAATATAGATGGCACTTTTAAAGACATGAATACTTTCACCATCAATTTTTATTGTTTTTATTTCAACCATAAACCCTTCCCCCATATAGCTTTGTGATCCCATATATACACAAACACATATTGGATTAATTATATCCCATTATAAGTTTTTTGCTATATCTTTCTAGGTTTTATACAAAATAGACCGAATATTGTTTCTGTTTCGTCTATGGATTCAACTTCTGTTATACAACATTTTTATTCTGTACTACATCACGTCGTAAATATTAAATATTCTAATACATAAATCCCTGCAAAAAGAGGATGAAAAAAGGGTTTTAAGGCTATTGTTCGTTTTCCCCTTAATAATCTGTTGTAATTGATTTTCTATCCTGTTACAATAAAAATGGATAATTTATAGAAAATTTATAAAATTCCAATTGTTAGGTCGACTTAAACAGATAGGAGGAATACGTTTGTCAAAACTGCCGAAAACCAATGAATTAGGTTTTTTTGAAATTCGCCTTGAATCAATCGGCGGATTGGGAGCTAATTTGGCTGGAAAAATGCTTTCCGAGGATGGAGTTGTAGGAAACGGACTGAACGGAATCGGTTTTTCATCATACGGATCAGAGAAAAAAGGCTCCCCAGTAAAAGCGCATATTCGTTTTTGCGAACCTGAAACAAACATCAGAGACACGACACCAATTGAACGCCCACATGTAGTAGGTATTTTCCATGATGCCCTTTTTAAAACCATCGATTGTACAAGCGGGGTTTATCCTGACAGCAACATCTTAGTGAATTCACAAAAATCCCCTGACCAACTGAAGACGTTAATGAAAATTACTGGCGGAACAATCGCCATTGTTGATGCAACCGGAATTGCTTTAGAAGAGCAAACAAAAGCCAACACGGCAATGTTGGGAGCGCTTTATCGAATTCTCGGCTTCTTAGACCCTGAATCAATGAAACAGACGATTCGCCGCACATTCGAGAAAAAGTATCCGCACATGGTTGAACCAAATATTCGGACGTTTGACCGCGGGTACAATGAAGTCGAATTCAAAACCTATTTGGTTGATGATGGGTACGAACCACAACCATTCACGAGAGCTGAACCGCTCCTAGGCTATCAAACTCAAGCGATTGGCGGAACCATTACAAATCCAGGGAACAGCATTTTAAAGGATTTAAGCATTTCCCGTGCCGGGATGCTGCCCCATTTTCACGAAGAAAAATGTATTAATTGTGCAGCCTGTGATACGGCTTGCCCTGACTTTTGCTTTGTTTGGGAAGAAAAAGAAGACAAACGCGGCCGGCCGCAAATGTTCCTCCAAGGGATTGACTACCAATATTGCAAAGGCTGCTTGAAATGCGTCACAGCATGTCCTGTTGAAGCATTATCAGGCGAAAGAGAATATAATGACGGCTATGCCGACAAGAACCGTGTGCCGCATTTATATGATTTGACTACCTAAAATTAAGAAAAGGGCGGGATCTTCATGTCAATTAATTTAGAACAAGAAAAGGGATCGATTAATCAAGGATCCGTTGAACAAACTGTTGTTTTTGAATCAGGCAATGAAATGGCTGCCTATGCTGCACACCAAATTAATTATCATGTAATGGGCTATTTTCCGATTTCCCCTTCTACAGAAGTTGCCCAGTTCCTCGATGGGATGAAAGCCAAAGGAGAACATGATATCGTGTTGATTCCTGCCGATGGCGAACACGGATCCGCCGGCATTTGTTACGGGGCGTCAACTGGCGGTGGACGTGTGTTTAACGCAACTAGTGCCAATGGCTTTCTCTATATGTTAGAGCAGCTGCCTGTTCAATCCGGAACTCGATTTCCGATGGTATTGAATTTAGTCAACCGCTCCGTATCGGGACCTTTAAATATTCATGGAGATCACTCCGATTTATATTTCGCGTTAAATACGGGATGGCCCATTTTGATGGCCCGTGACCCGCAAATCGTCTATGATATGAACTTGATTGCTATTAAACTAGCAGAAGATCCTGAAGTCCGACTTCCAGTGATTGTATCATTCGACGGTTACTTCACCTCCCATCAAAAGCGGCGGGTACAGGTGTTGAAAAATAAACAAGATGTTCACACGTTTATCGGCGATCCTCCGAGGAACTTCCCTCATGCGTTAGATCGCGAGAATCCGGTCACGATTGGCCCTTATATGAATGAACCCGATTATATTAATAACTGCTATCAACAATCGGAAGCGATGTATCAAGCAGAGCATGTCTTCGAGAGAATTTCGAAGGAGTATACGGAATTAACTGGCCGGGAATATCCTGTCCTCGATTTATATCGTATGGATGACGCAGAAGTTGCCGTATTTATGTTAAACTCAGCCGCCGAAGTTTGTAAAGACGTAGCCGACAGGCTCCGCCTGCAAGGGATAAAAGCCGGGGTCATCTCTCCGAATATGATTCGCCCCTTCCCGCAGGCAAAATTAGCGGAAGCATTGAAAAATGTGAAAGCGGTTACGGTTGGAGACAGGGCCGACTCGTACGGAGCACATGGCGGAAACATGGCCCTAGAATTAAGAGCGGCGCTGCAAACCGTTGGAAATGTCAGCACAAAGGTGATTAACCGCATCTACGGATTAGGCGGTAAAGATTTTTATGCAGATGACGCGGAACACTTTTTCCGCTTAGCGATTGATGCAGCTGAAACTAGCTTTGTTGAAAAGGGATTTGATTACTTTGGACATAATCCCGGCAGGCTGGAATTCGCACCAAAGCGCGTCTTAAATCCAATGAAAAAAGAAGAGTTGAATTCAGGATTAATCACCGTCACTCCTGATGAAAATACCTGTGAACTAAAAGTGAAAATCCCGCCGCTAAGGAGCTTAACAAAAAAACCAAAACGGTTAGCTTCCGGACACGGAGCATGTCCTGGCTGCGGCATTTTCTCAGGGCTCGAGTTGTTTTTTAAAGGAATTGAAGGAGATATTGTCGCGTTATTCCATACCGGCTGTGCCATGGTCGTGACGACTGGTTTTCCATACAGCGCCCATAAAGCGACTTACATTCACAATCTTTTCCAAAATGGCTCAGCAACATTATCGGGTCTGGTGGAAATGTTCCATGAACGAAAACGGCGCGGTGAATTAGCTGAACTGGGCTTAAGCGATGATTTTACCTTTGTCATGGTTACAGGCGACGGCGGGATGGATATTGGCATGGGCCCTGCCATCGGAACCGCACTGCGCAACCATAAAATGATTATCCTTGAGTATGATAATGAGGGCTACATGAACACAGGCAGCCAGCTCTCCTATTCGACACCGATGGGACATATGACAAGTACCTCAAATGTTGGTTCCTTTCAGAATGGAAAGCCATTCCATCACAAGGATACGGCCCAAATCATGGCTGCGACCCATATTCCTTATGTCTTTACTGGGACAGAGGCATTTGACCGCGACCTTTTAAAGAAAGCAGCTAAGGCTGGGTGGTATGCTAAAAATGAAGGCCTGGTTTACGGCAAAATTTTAATTACCTGTCCATTGAACTGGAAATCAAAGGATGAATTAGGGCAGACAATTGTTGAGGCTGCCGTCAACACCTGCTTCTTCCCTCTTTATGAGGTGGAACGCGGAATCACGACGATTACCTATGATCCTGAGGCTAAAAATAAACGGTTGGCCGTAACGGAGTGGCTAAAGCTGATGGGTAAAACGAAACATATGCTAAATGAAGACAGCCAAGACATGCTGCAAATGTTTGATGATGAGGTCGAACGCCGTTGGAAACGTCTCAAAGCGAAAGATGAGAGCCCTTACCTATAAATGAAACATTAATCAGGATAATAATGAGGTCAGTCCCCAACGCATGTATGTAATCATACATTAGAGGACTGACCTCATAAGCTTTGGAAAAAATTTATGGAAAAGGCACTCCAAAATGAGTGCCAAAACAAAATTACTATTTATCAGAAAAATTTTTCTTAACGCCGGCAAAGAATAACACCCCTGCTGCTTTCCTACTCAGCCCCATCCAAATCCAACTATAAAATAGCGAGAATAGCAAAATGATAATGGCCACTTTTATATTAAATGTTTGGGAAATAGAAGGCCCTAAAACAGGAAAACGAAAAATATATAATATGGCCATAATTCCTGCTGTTAGGGCAATGCCGCCAAATAATGTGATTGACAGCCAATTCTTCCATAGCTTAAAGGCTGTGCCTAAGCTTATCCCTAATAGTCCAGTTGTAAAAGGGAAAACAATCAGCTCACTTGGCTGAACAATCATTAATAACAAAATGGTTATGAAATAGGACATAAATCCTATCCTTAAAGAGATGAAGCAAGAAAGGACAATTGGAAGAGTAGCTAAGATACTTAATGCATAACCAATACCCGCAAAAATACCTGCTGACTGAAAAATGACTGCAATTGCAGAAAAAACAGCTCCTAATACTATTTTGGTTGTACGTGAATATTGTATGTTCAGATTAGACTGGGTATTTTGGTGTTGCTGTCTGTGTCCCTCAAGGTCTTTCATCGAAAACACCTCCTGTTTAAGTTAATGCTTTCGTATCCTCTAATATGATGTTTAATTTTTATCAAGGGATTTACCAAGCCAGCTTTTATAAAAACGTTTGTTTATACAGAATGGTATTCGGCCTAAGCATTAATTATTGGCAGCGTTGGCAATACTATTGGTGGGCTTAGGTAAATTGGTACTTATATGAATAAATTTTTTAATAGACGAGGAGGTTCCAACAATATGGGGAAAGAATCTTCCATTAAACCAGACTATAAAATTTTGGCTTATTTGACGGCAAACGAGCAACGTAAGGTTTCAGGGGCACCTTTATTTATGACATTAAAGACTGAGGAAGAGCTCAAAGAAACAACTGTAGATATTGCAAAGGCATTAAAAGCCGATGTTGTGAAGCTAAAAAATAACGATTATATGATTGTTCGAGTGTAAATGGTATCCTCCCTGAAATAACAATCCAACATATTCTTATTCCTTTCCTCATAAAATGGGACAAGGAAGGGCTGTCCTAGGGAGGGATAAATTTGAATAATTCTATAATCGACTTTAGGATTCATTTCCATTAAGATGAAGAAAAAGCTAATCATCTATGTTTGTTTACTCTTTGGGGCTAGCTTGCAGGGAATCGCCATGTCCTTGTTTTTATTTCCCCACTCCATCCCTTCTGGAGGGGCAGCTGGGATAGCCATCTTGATCAATCATTGGTTCCATTTATCACTAGGTTTTTCATTATGGCTGGCCAATATCGTTTTTTTACTGTTTGCGTTAAAATATTTTGGTTATACCTGGACCATTCGGACCATCATTTCGGTTGCAACTACCTCGACAATTGTAAGCATCCTCACTTCTCAATTTGTTCATCCGCATGTACATATTTTAGTGGACCTAGCTGCCGGTTCCCTCTTCTTTGGTATTGGAGTGGGCTTGCTGATTCGTGCGGGGGCTTCGAGTGGTGGAATGGTCATACCGGCATTGATGATTGCTTCCTACAAGAAATGGAGCCCCGGAAAGGTAATGATGGGGATTAACCTGTTTATTTTTTTGTTAACTGCATTTGTGATTGATTATAAAATTGTTATCTATGCCATCATTTGCCAATTTTTTTCAACTAATATTATTGATTTTATTTATACTTTAAAGTTTCAAAATATTAGTTTTTTAAACGCAAATTGGCGAAAAAGATAAGGAGATCCCCTTTTAAAGGATCTCCTTATCTTTTAAATACCCTACTATTTTGCTAATCGATTGTTCTACCGTTAGTTTATTGGTTTCAATAATAATTTCAGGATAAAATGGGCTTTCATATGGTGAAGAAATTCCTGTAAAATGAGGAATTTCTCCTTTGCGCGCTTTTTTATATAAACCTTTTGGGTCTCGGTCTTCACAAACTTGAATTGGACAATTTAAAAAGATTTCAATAAACTCTTCGTTTGCAAACATGTTGCGAACAAGGTCCCGATCCTCGCGAAATGGAGAAATAAATGCCGAGGAAACGATTTGTCCGCTATCAACAAATAACTTTGCTACTTCCCCAATTCTCCGAATATTTTCTTTCCGATCCACGTCCCGGAAGCTTAAATCACTGTTTAAACCATGCCGTACGTTATCCCCGTCTAAAACATAACTCTGACTGCCATGTTGAAATAACATGTGGTCCACGGCATTAGCTAAGGTAGATTTACCAGACCCCGATAATCCAGTAAACCAAAGAACACAACTTTTGTGACCGTTTAATTGATGGCGATCATGTTTGGTTACTGTTGATTCATGCCATGTTATGTGATTGCTTTTCCCCATTACCTACACCCTTTAGTTTTTTGTAAGAACCGTTTTCATTCCTTGAATAAGAATTTCCACAACCTCAGGACGACTGAATTCTTTTGGCGGCTGTTCGCCATTTTTCAACATCCCTCTTACCTTTGTTCCCGATAAAATCACATGAAATTGCTTGTCATGAGGGCATGTTTTCTCAGACGCCATGTTTTCACACTTTTTACAATAAAAGCTATGCTCAAAAAAAAGCGGTTTAATCCCTAGTTCATCCTTATTAAAATGGCTAAATATTTTTTGTGCATCATAGGTTCCATAATAATTTCCAACCCCTGCATGGTCTCTTCCAACGATAAAATGGGTGCATCCAAAATTCTTCCGGACTAGTGAATGAAAGATGGCCTCTCTTGGTCCAGCATAACGCATGGCAGCCGGGAACACCGACAAGAATACCCTATTCTTTGGATAATAATTTTCTAGCAGTACCTGATAGCTTTCCATACGGATTTCGCTAGGGATGTCATCAGACTTCGTCTCTCCTACCAGCGGATTTAAGAAAAGACCATCTACTATTTCTAATGCCGATTTTTGAATATATTCATGGGCTCGATGGACAGGATTTCTCGTTTGAAAACCAACCACGGTATTCCAGCCTAATTCTTGAAATCTTTCTCTCGTTTGAATCGGATCTAAATAATAGGATTGAAACTTATTTTGTTCCACCCTTTTAATTAAGGTGATTGGTCCCGCAATATAAATTTCCGGCCGTTCAAATAGCTTCTTTACACCTGGATGAGCCATGTCAGTTGTTTGATAAATGTTCTCGGCTTCCAGCGTTTTATCAGGTGAAAAAGTTTCCGTTACCTCCATTACCCCGTAAACCATGCCGTTATGAACAAGATTGATGGTTTCACCAATGCTTAGCTCCTCTGCTTTATTCCTATCAATAGCTAAGGTTATCGGTAATGACCACGGAAGCCCGTTTGCTAGTCTCATATTGTTTACAACAGACTCATAATCAGCCTTTCCCATAAATCCTTCCAGTGGACTATACGCGCCATTTGCGATTAACTCTAAATCACTTAATTCTACATTATCTAAGTCCACGTAATTTAAGGAAAAATCACTAGCAGCATTAAGGTTCATTCGATTAATTAATTTTCCGCCGTGCGGTACACTTTTACTCACTTTTTCCCCTCCCATACTCCTAGATTTATCTAAAAAGTCTATGTTTGATGAAGTCCGCACTCTGTTTTTGATGAATCGGCCCATCTGCCTGAACGAAGGTCCCCTGCTTCAGAGACAGGCTGCGTACAAGGGGCACATCCAATACTAGGATACCCCTGATCATGCAACGGATTGTACGGGAGCTTGTTTAAATGGATATAGGTCATAACATCTTCCCATGTCCAATGGATGAGCGGACAAATTTTTATTTTATGAAACTTTTCATCCTTATTAATGTACTGGATTCTGCTCCTTGAGAGGGATTGTTCTCGTCTTAAACCGGAAATCCATGCCTTGACACCAACAAGAGCTTCCTTTAAGGGGACAATCTTCCTCATGTGGCAGCAAAGATTTGGATTATCCTTCCACAGCTCATCCCCATACCATTTTTCCTGTTCCTCTAATGATATTTTAGGTTTAATTATTTTGATGTCTAAAGTAGGGTAGCGACTCTTTACTTCTTCAATCAATCCATATGTTTCCGGAAAATGAAGTCCTGTATCAAGAAAAATAATTTTTGCCGATTTGTTTACTTTATGAATCAAATCGATTAACACAATCCCCTCGGCTCCAAAGCTGCACGAATATACAATTTCATCCCCGTATTCACTAAAAGCCCATTTTAGAATTTCTACAAAGTCTTGGTGTTGTTCCACAAGGGCAGCGACCTTTTTTTCTTCCCAATTGTCATATATTAATTGCTTAGACAACATTCAGCCCTCCCATTTTCTCCCTAAAGCACCATATTAAATTGATAATGTAATACATGCATTGTTTTCAACGACTATTTTATTCATCTGATTGATATGACCGTCCTGATGGTACGAAATCATGGCTCGAATCCATGATCCGTGGCCAAATACTAAAATATTCCGAAACCCCTTATATTTTTCTAAAAACAAAGCAATCCTGCCCTCTAAGTTACAAATACTTTCTCCTAAAACCAATTCTTTTGGCTGACTCATCCACTTTTCACCAAACTCCAGCATAAGTTTTTCCTTTGGCAGCCCTTCAAACTGGCCAAAATCTAATTCATCCAATAAGGATTCAGGTTCGCATTTGTAACCATAAAGACAGGCTGTTTGCTGAGTACGTTTTAAGGTACTAGCTAAAACGACGTCAAATGGTGACAATCCTTGTAAAATTTGTTGATTCGCGGCCATTCCTTTTTGAAACTCTTCTGTTAAAAAAGAAATTTCAATATCCCTCCTCCCTTGGAGCTTCTGCTGTTTATTCCATTCAGTCGGCAGATGCCTAATTAAAGTAAGTTGCATTCACTTGCCTCCAAAAAAAACGTTTCACTCCTAAGGCCGCAGCGCTGTGCCTCTAAAACTAAAACATCTTGAAGTTTCACATTTCCTAAATTAACATTTGGTCCTATTTCTTTAATAAAATACATTTGATGTTTGGGCGAAGGCGCTTCAAAAATGATTTTTTCAGCATCAGCAACCTCGAGTAATTCATGAATTAAGTCGGAATTAATCGTGCCATTTTTTTCATAAATCCCAGCTGTGCCTGAATCTCTGCCCTCAGTAATCACATATTCGCAGCCCGCCTTTAGTAAAAGCCTTACTTCTTCCTTCCATTCAGATACAGGCATAGTATGATCTGCATCCTTTGAGCCAACCTCTGCAATCACACGAAAATCCTTTTTTAACCAAGAGATGATTTGGAGGCGTTCTTGTAGAGGAATTTCTAAAGTCCCATTAGAAATCTCAATCCATTCTATGCCTAGATTGTGTAAATAGCTGATATATTCAGGTAATTTATTTTGGTAATAACACTTTTCAAATAAGGTGCCTCCGCAATATGGCTTAATCTTATATTCCTTATATAAGTCCACCTTTTTCTTTACATTTGGGGTCACATAGGCAGAGCCGATTCCAATTTTTGCAATGTCTATAATGTGGCCGTAATCGACTAAAATATTGTTTAATTCTCCCAGTGGGGTTCCGAAATCGACAACAGATGTCAAGCCGGAAGTCCTATTTCCGGATGTCCTTTTCGGTATAGTTAAAAAATCCATAGGGAAAGCCTCCTCCATTTTTCTAGGATAGAGTATTCAAAATATGGGTGGGAGTGTAAATAATAGGCTTATTCCTCAGAAAATAGGCATTTGCCCTGTATAAACTGCTGGGTCACCTCAAACAATATAAAGGCGTGATTCTTATAGTGAGAGGTGTACTTAATTGCCAAAGCAAAAACCTAAAGGCATGACTATATTTGCAATCAGTTCAATTCCGCTAATTCTTGTCTTAGGTAACTCGATGTTGATTCCGATTCTCCCAAAAATGAAAACAGAATTAGACGTTAGCCAATTTAAGATTAGCTTAATAATTTCGGTGTTTTCAATTGCTGCAGCGATTTCTATTCCGGTTTTAGGCTATCTGTCAGACCGCTTTTCACGAAAGGCGGTTATTATTCCTGCTCTTATTCTATATGGGTGTGGAGGGCTTTTAGCAGGTGCTGCCGCGGCGTGGTTTTCCAATTCCTATACATGGATTATTGCGGGAAGGATTATGCAAGGGATTGGGGCTGCCGGAACTGCCCCAATTGCCATGGCCTTAACAGGAGATTTATTTACGGGTGGAGAACAAAGCAAGGTTTTAGGCTTGGTAGAGGCTTCAAATGGTTTTGGAAAAGTTATTAGTCCGATTATTGGTTCTCTTTTAGCCCTGCTTTTCTGGTACGCAGCCTTTTTTGCTTTTCCGATTTTTTGTCTTATTTCTATCCTATTGGCGATCTTTTTTATCAAAGAAAAGAAAGCAGAAAAAGAGCCGCCGCCTGTAGGAAAATATGTAAAAGGTTTGATTTCCGTTTTTAAAACAGAAGGACGCTGGTTATTTGCTGCCTATTTAACAGGTGCTGTCTGTTTATTTACCTTATTTGGGATTTTGTTTTATATTTCCGATATTCTCGAAAAGGATCATCATATTGATGGACTGATTAAAGGATGTATTTTAGCGATACCGCTTTTATTTATGACCATCACTTCCTACATCACGGGAAGTAAGATTGGGAAAAAAATGAAATTAATGAAAGCTTTAATTATTATAGGATTACTATTAATGACCGGTTCATTTGCATCGCTGATTTTCTTTAAAAAATTAATTCCTTTTTTCTCCGTACTCGTTATTAGCAGTATTGGAACAGGTCTTGCCCTGCCCTGTATCAATAGCTTTATTACAGGATCTGTTCCTGCAGACCGAAGGGGATTCGTCACATCGTTATATGGGTCCGTTCGTTTCTTAGGTGTTGCAATCGGTCCGCCTATTTTTAGTAAATTAATGGAATGGTCGCGTCCTGGGATGTTTTTAACAACCGCCGGATTAACTCTTGTTTCTGCACTGCTTTGCTTAGTACTTATCCATGTAGCGAAAAAAGAACCTGAAAAAGAAAGTGACACCTTATTTGAAAAATTGCAGTTCACTTAGGAAGATGGAAATAGGTAATCTCATTTTAGAAACTTATGCAAAGTTTGCTTTTTAAAAGCTTACTCGACCTTAGCTTAACATTGAAAGGAGTAAATTCGATTGCAAATATATTTTTCCCCTGAGGTTATTACACCGCAATTCCAAGTATTAAATGTGGTAGATTCCGCGGGCAAAGCAGTTGGGAACGTCGCCTTTTTGTTTGATGAAAAAAAACTGTACGTATATGGAATTTTGGAAGAGGAAGGGGTCGGTGCAGATTTCAAAGATTTAGTTACCCCTTATCTAAAAGGATTAACAAAGGCAAAACCTGGACTGGATATTTTCACCTGTTTGTATGTAGGATGTAAGAAAATTAAGCTGAACGAAGAACAACAAAAATAGCAATAACATTAAATACGTAATCATTGGAGTGAAACCATGAAGGACGGCTTGATTTCCCATGAACACCTCGTCATGATTGTAACCGCTGTAATTGTCGGGACGCTGGCAAGGCTGTTCACGATTATAGAAGACTATCGGCAATATCCTAGTTATCCAAATGGTTATTTAATACATCTCCTAACAGGGTTTGTATCTGCTGCCATAGGAGCGGTTGCTGTTCCCGCATTAATGACCAAAAACTTTATCGCCGTTACGTTCCTAACAGCTGCTGCCCAACAATTTCGAGATGTTAGAAAATCAGAACGAGAAAGTCTTAAGGATTTAGAACACACAGAATATGCATATCGCGGTGAGGCCTATATCGACGGCATTGCCAAAACCTTTGAATCCCGTAATTATTTTGCCCTAATCGTTGCTTTAATAACTGCGATTACCATGGAGCTCATTGATGCCAAAGCCACCTGGGTCAATGTTATAGCTGGATCGCTCGTAGGCTTGATTGTTTTTTATTTTTTGAAAAGATTTTCAAAAGGAAAATCAATAGGCGATATTGCGGATGTTGAACAAGGAACCGTTGAAGTGAGAGAATCTGAGCTTTATGTAGACGGCATGTATGTATCAAATCTATTAGGATCAGATCATGCTTCCAAGCTGTTTGAAACTGAAGGCTTAGCCGTTATCATTAAACCCCATGAAAATCATTTACGAATCACATTGGATCATTTCGGGCAAAGGCAAGCTGCCCTTTTTGAAGCAACAAGGGCGTTAGGATTAAAACGCTATCACTTTACAAGAAGGGATTTTGAAAATGGCAGAATTGTCATTACCCTTGTGCCCATCATTAACGATATTGACCGGCTGATTGAAGCAGTGAAGAAAACGCCATTGCTAGAAAGCACCAGAAAAAGTAAGGCGGTTATGAACACCAATCTAGTGGGCAAAAAATAAGAGCAGTTGCAGCGATTAAAACCTGCTGTACTGCTCTTTTTTTGCTTTATGGGAGGTCTAATTGTCCAACATGCAAAACGGGCGCTGCAACCTGTAACAAGGCATTTACCTACTTCATAAATTACTTTGTAAAGTAGTTTAGAGAAATTTGGAGTGTGTGCCTTGTGAGTATTGGAATCATCGTAATGGGGCTTTTAATTGGCTTTATGGTCGGATTAACAGGAGTGGGAGGTGCGGCCCTTTTAACACCAGTATTAATTTTATTAGGAATAAGTCCATCCATCGCTGTCGGAACGGATCTAGTTTACAATTCCATCACGAAGTTTTTTGGTTCTTTCCAGCATTGGCGGCAAAAGACAATTAATCTCAAGTTGGTTAAGTACTTGGCGATTGGAAGTATTCCAAGTGCTATTTGTGCAGTGGGGATTCTCCATTTATTTGATTCCTTTTTTCATAATGAGGAACAAGTGATTAAACATGCATTAGGATACGTATTAATATTAGTGGCATTGACTACATTAATTAAAACGTTTATGAAAAATAAATTGGAATGGAATCGTCTACAGTTAAAGTCAATCTATGAAAAACGGTCCCTTACGATAGCAATTGGCGCAATATTGGGCTTTATTGTTGGTTTAACCTCCATTGGATCTGGGTCATTGTTCGCATTAGCAATGCTTTATTTATTTAGGATGAGTCCCTCAGAGTTAGTCGGAACGGATATTGCTCATGCTTTCTTATTGGTTACTGCCGCTGGAATGATGCATGCCGGGATTGGCAATGTAGATTACCTTTTAATGATAAACCTTTTAGTTGGATCCATCCCGGGGGTCATATTGGGGAGTACCTTATCATCGAAATTACCTGCAAAACCATTAAGAACAATCATGGCTTTAATGATATTGGTGAGTGGATTTAAGTTAATTTAACCAAGACTATAAACAATGGGGCAGTCCTCTGGGCGCTTGAAAATTAGAAATTGAAGGATTAGCCGTTACGGCCGCCAATAACCCTATTGGCGGCCGTTTTTTTCTATTTGGAGGTTTTCGGTCGGGTAGAACCCCTCTAAAAATGAATCAATGTTTAAGGTAAATAGTTGAGTTTATTTTCAATTGGAGTTCGTGGTTTTGGATCGGGGATCATCTCCGGGTATCCAATTGCAAGAACACCAAGCAAATCATAATTATCAGGTACGGTTAGAAGCGCGCGTTTTTGTTCTGTTATACCTATGGACGACCAAAATGTCCCCACGCCCTCGGACCATGCAGCTAAATTAAAATTTTGGATAAAACAGGCTGTTGCGGCTGCATTTTCTTCGGTTTCAACCTTGGTTGCCCCGTGTCTTGATAACACCGCCATTACAGTAGGTGCGTTCCCAAAATTTGTTTTATGATTTAATTTTCCTCTTGTTTCTGGACCGATAAAATAAATTTCCCACGGCTCAGTCATACGGTGATTGGGTGCCATTGTGGCGGCATCTAACCAGATTTTAATCAGGGTTTCATCGACTTTATCCGCCTTAAAATTTTTTATATTCCGGCGTGATTTAATTAAATCTATCATATTCATTCTTGTTTCCTCCCATTTGTTCAGAAGGGATTGTTTTACACAGAACCCCTTTCTGATTTAATAAAGTACTAATTTGTTCAAGTTGTGCAGAATTTCCTATCACAATGAAATTCGAACGAAATAGATCCCTTTTCACACGAATTGTCAATTTATAGGAATTATTCACCTTCGAATCTAGACCATATAAGTCATGCCAACGGACGATTTGCTCAGTCTCATAATTTTTAATTTGACTGTAGGTGAAATATTTTCCATTAAGAACGATACCTTTTGGAAGAATAAATAAATTCCCTCGGTGCCGTATTGAGCTAATGATGGCGAAAAATAAATAGGCAAAACTAAAATAGGAAGAGTCTAACCAATTGGTAGTAAGGACAATCACCAAAAGGGCAGTTAATAAAACTAAGGCAGCAACCGTTCCCCATACTACAAATCGATAGGACTTTGTGTTTTTTGTAAGGGGCTCCATCTGTTTCCATTCATGCGGGATAATAATGCCTGCAAACTCACTCTCATTCATTGGATAGAGTGCATCCTTTGAAAGCTCAGCCGCTTTTTTCAAATTGTAAAGATTTCGGATTAAGTAATAAATTCCACTTAAAAAAATGGCAGTAAATAAGATAGTAGTTAGTATCAATGTTATTCCTTCCTAATAAGTAATTCATTTGGAATTATTTTTTCAATGTGATCATATCAATTTTCCAGAAATAACTTCTTGCGTATCAAACTTTCCCCCTCCCTCCTACTGCTCTTGAATCGCAGATTGATTAAACTTTTTTAAAAGTTCTCCGAATACTTTGCTTTCTTCCTCAGACCAACTTTCCAACACTTCCACAATTCTCGCCAATCGTGCATGTTTGTTTTCCGTGTATTCCTTTTTACCCAATTCCGTAATTTGGAGAGAGTACGCTCTTCCATCTAGCGGATCCGGAATTCTGTACACATATCCTTTTTGCTCAAGAGCTGCAGTTTGCCTGCTTACTGTGGAAATATCCAATTGGAATTCACCAGCCAAAGCCTTTACCCCCGCAGCCCCATTGGAGATGATTTGGTGTAGTAATAAATAGGCAGATCGGTCAAGATTACCGAATTTTTTATGGGATGAAATTGAAGTGGTCCGGCGAATTAAGATGGCCAGTTCTAGTTCAATTATTTCCAACACATGTTCATTCATCTTATAACTTCCTCACTGTTAACCGTATTTAACTAGCCCTATAATATCATAATTACGATTATCTTTGTAATCTCTAGGAAATGCTTAGGGTTGGAACTGGATCATTGCTTGCGCAAAATTCTCCTTGTTCATTAATAATAATTCAAGTTCAAAATGGAAATGCTATTATACAAAAACGCTATTGACATAGTGAAAAATGGTTGTATAATACAAACATATAGTTTCATCATACAACCATTTGAAAAAGAAGGAAATTTATTATTGGGGGATTTAATATGCTCGCGCATGAAATCATGATTAGCCAAGTTCATAAGGTGAAGGAAACCGACACAGTCCGTTCCGTCATCGAAAAATTTATTAAGTATCGTATCAGCGGACTTCCCGTGGTTAACGACAGAAACGAAATTATTGCCTTCGTAACTGATGGGGATATAATGCGTTACATCGGTAAACATGATGATCGGATTGTGGATGCAATCTACTACACCTTTGTGATAAAGGGAGATATCGAAGATTTCCAGGAACGAGAACAAAGAATACTAAATTTAAATGTGCTTGAAATTGCCAATAAAAAGGTTATTAAAGTCGCCTGGGATGAGAAATTGGAGAACATTGCTGCGATTCTAGGAAAAAGACAAATAAAAAAACTTCCTGTCGAACGGAATGGAGTATTGGTCGGTATTATCAGCCGCGGCGATGTCATTAGGCATTCCTTTAAAGCCCTGCTGTAAAAGTAGCTTTGCTCACATCCTTGATCGTGTTTCGGAAATTTTGTTACAGAAGAGGGGAAAATACTATGTCAGTTAGAACACAATCTGCTCCGGTAACTCAGGCAAAAGCACTTTCTGCAGCCGGAGTAAATCCGAGTCTTCTAAAACAGCCGAAAGCAGTATGGGCCGTCTTTTTTGCCTGTATCATCGCTTTCATGGGGCTTGGTCTTGTTGATCCGATTTTGCCGGCAATCGCCAAACAATTAGACGCCTCACAGAGTGAGGTAACCCTGCTTTTCACTAGCTACAACGCTGTAATGGCAGTGGCAATGCTTATTACCGGTGCTATTTCGTCAAGAATTGGAGTCAAGTGGACACTCTTAACTGGTATTATCATTATTGCGTTATTTTCAGCCCTTGGAGGATCGTCGAATAATATCTGGGCACTCGTCGGCCTACGCGGTGGCTGGGGTCTCGGCAATGCCCTGTTTGTCGCCACCTCTCTTGCCGCAATTGTGTCACTTTCAAATAGCGGAACCGCAAAAGCCATCATTTTATATGAAGCCGCAATTGGACTTGGCATTTCCGTTGGACCACTGCTTGGCGGCTGGTTAGGCGGAATGTCATGGAGAGGCCCGTTTCTTGGTGTGGCAACATTGATGGTCATTGCCTTTATTGGCCTTTCCATATTAATGCCTAAATCGAATTCCAAAGCGACTGTAAAAACCAAAACATCCTTACTGGATCCGTTCCGTGCTTTAAAACACCGTTCGCTTTTAACATTCGGAATAGCAGCAGCCCTTTACAACTTTGGATTTTTCACCCTGCTTGCTTACGCGCCTTTCGTATTGGGATTAGATGAACATGGTTTAGGCTTTGTATTCCTAGGTTGGGGGTTATTGCTCGCCGTCACCTCTGTTTTCATGGCGCCAAAACTTCAACAAGCGTTTGGAACGATTAAATCCATGTCTCTTATGTTAGTCTTATTTGCTCTCCTGCTCTTAGTCATGGGTATCTGGACGTCAACTCAATGGGTCGTTATCACCGCGGTTATTTTAGCTGGAGCATTATTAGGAAATAACAATACATTAATTACAACGGCCGTTATGAACTCAGCCCCTGTTGAACGCTCAACAGCATCTGCTGCCTATAGCTTCCTGCGTTTTCTTGGCGGAGCGATTGCACCATTTCTTGCAGGTAAATTGGCTGAGTGGTACAACCCGCATGTTCCCTTTATTGTTGGCGCAGCGTTTGTGCTTATTTCCGTGCTGTTTATTGGCATGAATCATAAACATGTGAAGCACGTCGATCAGGCTGGTGCTGGCCATTGATTAAATTTTAGAATCTGCCATAGAGCAGATCTTTTTTCAATTTTTTATAAGTAAATCTTCCAATGCGGTATAGAGTGTAGGGAACATAAATTCAAACCCTTCTTCTAATAACACTTTGGGAACCACATGCTGCCCTTCAAGAACAAGTGTACTTTTTTGTCCCAGGACCATTTTCATGGCAAATGCAGGCACTGGGAGCCAGTGCGGCCGATGTAAAACTGAACCAATGGTTTTACCGAAATCCTTCATCTGGATTGGCGAAGGCGAAGTGACATTAACAGGTCCAGATAAGTTTTCATGGTCAATGACAAAGTGAATAGCGCGGACAACATCCAACACATGCACCCATGATACCCACTGTTCACCCGAACCAACCGTCCCGCCGACGAACAATTTATAAGGCAGCGCCATGAGGGGAAGTGCACCGCCTTCAATGCCAAGCACAACTCCGAATCTCATAAAAATGACACGAATTCCATGTGCTTCCGCCTGTTTCGCTTTGTTTTCCCAGTCAAGTACCGTCTTGCCAAGAAAATCAGTGGCCGTTTCTGGTGAATTTTCCGTATATATAGTATTTATCGATGCCGGGTAAATGCCGATTGCACTGGCATTGATTAGTACAGAAGGCTTGTCAGGCAATGCTGCGATTATTCTTACTAACTCGTCTGTTGCTTTCATCCGGCTGTCGTAAATTTGTTTCTGATGGTTTGCATTCCATCTGCCATCGTTTATGGAAACACCTGCTAAGTTAATAAATACATCAGCAATTTTTATTTCTTTTTCTGGAGAAGTGCCTTCCTCAAGCCACTTAACGTAAGTCACATTCCCAGCAGGCTGCTTATCCTTCCTTGTTAAAATAACAATTTGATGCCCCGCTTCGTGAAGGATGTCTGTCAACTTCTGTCCAATAAATCCGGAACCGCCAGCAATAACAATTTTCACTCTTCCACCTCCGCTCTCCTGTTTGGTGCACCTTAGCATATCTTTGATATATTTAATTTTACCATATGAAAAAGGTTTAGTCCGCAATTGACTAAACCCTTGTACGTTCTAATTCAAGTTTAAAAGCAATCATGTCCCGCAAAAGGTCCGGTAAGGTTGGGTTGATGGCGCAGGAAGTGTGGAGTAAACAGCCTGTTCGCTCGTGTGCGCAAAAGGGTTTGAAAGAACATCAAGAAGCTTCTCCATCACGCTATAGTCTCCATGTTGCACTGCTGCTTCTAGTGCCTCTTCTACCCGGTGGTTCCGTGGAATAATTGCAGGATTGCTGTTTTGCATCAACTGAATCGAGGAGGCTTTCGATTCCTCTTGTCTTTCTTGCCTTGCCTGCCACTGTTCATTCCATTGAGCAAATTCTGATGTACCAAACAGGGACAAATCCTCATGACTTTCAAATGTTAAAGCGCGGAAGGTATTGGTATAGTCCGCACGATACTTCTGCATCATAGTAAGAAGGTTTTCAATTAGGGATTCGTCCTCTGCCTCTTCATTAAATATTCCTAGTTTCGCCCTCATGCCCGCAAGCCAATTACTCTTATACTGCTCCATATAACCTGAAATCGCAGCCTGGGCAAGGTTAACAGCCTCATCCTGATCCTCATGCAGCAGCGGCAATAGGGTTTCAGCAAAGCGAGCGAGATTCCACCCGCCTATATATGGCTGATTGCCATAAGCATACCGGCCATTCCTGTCAATGGAACTGAAAACTGTATCCGGGTCGTATTCATCCATAAAGGCGCATGGACCATAATCAATCGTTTCACCACTAATCGCCATGTTATCGGTATTCATCACCCCGTGGATAAAACCAACTAGCTGCCATTTGGAGATTAACATGGCCTGACGCTTAATCACTTCCTGAAGCAGTGAAAGATATCGGCCCTCATCCGCTTCAACATCTGGAAAATGACGGTTAAGTGTATAGTCAGCCAGGACCCGAAGTTCCTCCACTGTGCCCCATTTTGCAACGTATTGAAAGGTGGCGACACGCAGATGACTGGCAGCCACACGGGTTAGAATCGCACCAGGCAGTTCGGTTTCGCGGATTACTGACTCACCGGTTGTCACCACTGCAAGACCGCGGGTGGTAGGGATACCAAGCGCATGCATGGCTTCGCTGATGATGTATTCGCGCAGCATCGGTCCCAGTGCCGCTCGACCATCCCCTCCGCGGGAGTACGGTGTTCTGCCTGGACCCTTGAGCTGAATATCAACCCGATTACCTGTGGGAGTAATCTGCTCGCCAAGCAGTATAGCCCTGCCGTCCCCTAACATCGTAAAGTGTCCAAATTGATGCCCCGCGTAAGCTTGAGCAAGCGGCGAAGCGCCTTCGGGAATTTGATTGCCGGCAAGAAAGGAAGCTCCCTCTTCACTTCGCAAAGCCTCATCGTTCAACCCCAAGGATTTTGCTAGGGTATGATTGAAAATAATCAATTTCGGCGAGCGGACTGCGGTTGGGTTGACGCTGGAAAAAAATGATTTCGGCAGACGGGCATAACTGTTATCGAAGTTCCAACCTGTATTTTTTGACATCGTATCTCCTTTTCTTCTTTTGAACATTCGTTCTCGGATATAATTAGTTTCGTTCAAAAGCTTTGATGATCCGTTACATCCTATATTTTATCGCTAATCCTATTAAGAAATTCCTAGCTTATTTATTGCCGGATTCTTATAATTCTTAAAGCAGCTACATCATTTTTAAATATCACTACCGCTTAATGATCTCTGTTCACAATATAATTCAATAAATGCTTCAGAAAAGTCGTCTTTAGCTGCACCTTTTGCACCGCTTCCATGGCAAGACAGTAATGTTCCCACATCGCCTTTCTGGCACCTTCCAGACCTAGAATTGACACAAAGGTTGAATTTTTGTTTTCAGCATCTTTGCCAATCGATTTGCCAAGTTTGGACAGCTCGCCTTCCACATCAAGCAAATCATCCTTTATCTGAAACGCAATGCCGGTATGATAGGCATATTTTTTCAAAGCTCGTATTTCCAATTCGTTGGTTTGTGCGAGAATCGCAGGCATGATGAGCGAAGCTTCGAAACCTATCCCGGTTTTATTAAAGCACATTAGATTCAATTGTTCCAGTGTCAATGGTTTTCCTTTGGATTCTAAGTCCATCGCCTGTCCCCTGCACATATCTGCTGTCATTTGCGCCGAATATTGGATTAACGTCAGTACCGTTTTCGAATCGAACTGGTCAAGTGATGCTTGTTCTTCAGTAGCCTTCTGGGTCAGAAAGAGTGCGGTTAATTCTGCGATTGCAATGTTATACGTCTTATGGAGGGTTGGACGCCCCCTGCGGAAGGACGCATTATCCTGGGATGGCAGATCATCGAAGATTAGCGAGGCCGTATGCATATATTCCAATGATTTCAGAAGTGGCACGATTGTGGAACCTTTTAATCCGTATTCATTAACACCCATGACCCAAGCCACAATGGGCCGGAGCCTCTTTCCATCTCCTTTTAAACTGTAATTTGCCGCATTAATGATAGGCTCAAACATCAAAGGAGTATGATCGAGTTTAGGAATAGGCAAGATGTGGTTAATCTGATTTCGGACGATTTCGATCGTATCTACAAAATCTTCCTGCTCTTTCCGTTCATTTTTCAGAATGGTCATCATATAGTCCCGAAGCAATTTATCAAAGAAATCCACATCATCCGCTTTTCGAACCATTTTTTGGATGATACGATTAAATTCCGGATTTCCAGAAGCAAACAACTCCATCACTTCGTTGTATTGTTTGCTCCCGAATCGTTCTTTAAAACGTTTTAGTCCGTTGATTGCACGATCCAGCATCACCTCACTCGTCGTAGTATCAGAGTGATAGATGTTATGGATTAAATTGGAAATGACCGTCCAGTATAATTCAAAGGGATTGATAAGATCGGGGCGTCTAAGATGATGTTTCAGATAATAGGTGTAGGGTGTCACTGCACCATCCTTTAAGTCATCAAAGATATCAGCAAAATCATCTGCCAGCTGGTTGTAAATGCCATAAAAGAATGTTCGGTTATCAAAGCCCTCATCCTCAGGAGCGCTGAGTACCGAACGAGCAATTAATCTTGAAGAAGAGGATTTTAAAATAATCGGGATGTAAAGCTCTTCATTAGTGTAATTTTCATTGGATATATCCTTTACACGATCCATTTCTTGGGAATGAAAAAACACATAGGCTTGCTCGGAAAATTTCCTCCTTGACTGCGCCCCCTGGTGGCCCTTAATATACTCAAAGGCCTCACGTAGTTCCTTATGAATATACCGGATCAGGTTTGTGTTACTTCCAGTCCACTTGCCCAATTTAGGCACAGTTCCTGTGATAAGGGTAGTACGTATCAAATCTGAATATTGTTTTTTCTCATGAGCGGACAAAATGTCTGAATCCAGGAGATCGTCTATGAAAGGATATGTCAGACCATAGGAAAACCCAAGTCTAATTGCTTTATCTAGTTTGGAAGTCCGATCTTCGGCAGATATCTCCGAACCCATCTCTTCAAACTCGTGCAACAATACTCCGGCAATAATTTTAATTAGTTTTCGCTGAGCTTGCTCCGCGTCCATCCCCTTTGGAATATTGGTGGAAACAGTCTTCAGTTTGTCGAATACCCAGATAATCGTGGATTCAACACCTTCCTTCTGTGCCCATCGGTACAACCCGGCCATACTAAACGACTCAGTTTTATCTCCTCGGTCAGTTGTCAAATGGTTCTTTAAATTGTCAACTGCATGCCGAACCCTATTCTTGGTGTCAGATGAGTCAAGTCCTTTCCCCAAGTCGCGCATGAAAATATAGGAGATGCTTCGCTCCAGATAATTATCTAGTTTGCCTCTGTAATCCAGCCATTGAATATAATGGTGGTACTCGCGAGAATCCGGTTTTCCTTTTCCTCGCGAAAAAAAGGATAATAAGGATGGATGATGAATATGGTTCTGTTTCCAGGATTGAATATCTTTTGTCAAGGTAGGAACATAGGTCTTTTGTGAGACTAGCTCATAAAGTACTCGGAAATAATCAGCAGCCTTTTCCTCAGCCAGCCGGTAGCATGCATCGGCATTTTTTACTAACTCCTCATTCATCCAGTACATACAATACCTCTACTTCTTGTTTTCTTAAAAACTATTAAAATATATTTAAATATAAGCAATAAATACCATCTTTATTACAAAAAAGAAAAAGGACAAAGTAACATGAACCTTAAATAAGGTCGGAATCCCTAACATAAGTTCGGATAATGGCTGGAAGGTAAATAGGCTCCGAAACCAAGGGCCGATGGTTAATCGGTACTCATAAGCAACAACAGTCGTACTGTAGATTAGTGTCAAATATGCCCCAAGTGCCGCAATAATGAGTAACAAAACAATCGTAAAATAATCGGCAAACGTGGTATGTACCCGAACCCATGGAAATGAGAACTTTCGAATGATCATGACAACAAGGCCGAATACCACCATTAGTCCTGACACCCTTTCCAAAAAAGACCATAAAAACACTATTCAAAATTTCTTTTCCCATGTAAAATTGGAAATAAAAACAAATTTGAAGGGGTAAAGAAATGAATAATAAAGAGTTAATACGAAGATATGATATTGATTGGCTAAGAAATTTTGGAATCTTGCTATTATTCCCGTTTCATTCTGCCAGAGTTTTTGATCATTGGGATCCTTTTTATGTAAAAAGTGAAACGTTGAGCTGGGGATTAAGCTGGTTTATTTCCGTTGCAAACTTATGGTTTATGCCGCTCCTATTCTGGTTAGCCGGATCGGCCAGTTGGTATGCCCTGCGCGTGAAATCCACATCATTTTTTCTAAAAGAAAGATCCAATCGATTATTGATCCCGCTCTTATTTGGAATTCTCTTCATTGTTCCGCCGCAAGGCTATTTTGCCATACTGGATCACTCTGGGAAATCTGCCGGATCTTATATTATGTTCATAAAAAATTTTTTCACCGATTTAAGTGATTTGTCGGGTTATTTTGGAACCTTTACACCGGCACATCTATGGTTTATCCTTTATTTATTTGTACTTTCAGTTGCTGCATTACCATTCTTTACGTTTTTTAATAACCAAAAAAGAAAAGATAACGTGAATAAGTTTCATAAGATTTTCAGTCATCCATTCATTTTTATGTTACTTTTTATTGTTTTAACCATTGCCCAAGCATTACCTGCACCTGGAGGTCAAAACCCCTTCTACTATCTGGCCATCCTCCTCATTGGATATATATCCTGTAGTGACCCAAGGTATCAAGAAATGTTTAATCGCATTCGTTTCAAGGTGCTTATTTTGGTGTTGATACTCGTTCCAATCTGGGCAATACTTGCAGCACAAAACCAAGACGCGAAAGATTTTTCCACAATCTCTATCTTTCTAACGTTATTTCGATCCCTTATTACGCTGCTTGGACTGATCGTCATCGTTGGCTTTGGAAATAAATTTTTAAATGTCCGTCATAAAATTTTAACCTACTTAAATGAAGCGGCGTTTCCAATTTATATCATTCATCAAAGTGTATTAGTGGTGATCGGCTATTATGTAATCCGATTAGACATGAGTGTTTCGGCAAAATTTATCTTGATTATGCTATCAACACTAATTGCTTCCCTATTAATTTTTGAACTGATCATTAAGCGAACGGTATTGACACGATTTTTATTTGGAGTAAAAATTAAAAAAGCCACACCATTACTCAAACAAGAGCAAAATAAGACAGTTTAAAATTTAGAAACCATTGTCATTCTAATCTATCTATCCTGCTCATAGAAATAATAGTAGTAAGAGATTGATAGAAATGGTGATTATTTTTCTTGCCATTTTACTATTTCACTGGAAAGAGTGATTAGAATGACTCCTATCCACTTTAAGGCATTTGCGATTACGAATGAAATTGATTTAAACCAAATTGCCATTCAATGTGGCATTCCAAAAAAGTTTACCTGGGAGCAGCCTTTGATTTTAAAAGGCGATATTCTCCAATCCATCCTCCAAAAAAAGCTGAACGACTCACAGATGGTGATGGTCTTTTCCTTTGGCAGCGTTGTCTTTATCAATCACTCGCACAACGATGAGATAACCTGCTTTTTGAAATACCTCTATTCCTTTGAGCCGGATATTGAAATCAAAAATACGAATAGATATACCGACGATTACAGTCTTCATATTAAAGAAACCGAAAATATTGAGTTAACGGATGAATATATTGTGGTTCCGGAATATGAGGTTTATTTCCCGGAGTTGATTTCCACTGTCCTCGCCAAATCGGTAGCACTTGAGAAAACGGAGGAGCAGCTCGGAAAAATCCATGATAAACTCGAAACGATGATTGACCGGCTGGAAAAAGGAAGACTGAGAATCGGTAATAAAGAACTGGCGAGGACGACCGCGAAAATCGTCCGTCACGAATACAACACGCTTGCGTATATCATGATATTAGATAAACCTGATATTACCTGGACCAGCAGTACGGCAAACGAATTTTACGACAAGATGGTCGAGTTTTTCGAATTAAATGATAGATATATCATTTTGAAAAATAAAACAGATATTTTATATAACATCATGAATGGTTTTTCCACCATTAGTCATTCCATCCGTGGACTCTTCGTGGAATGGATTATCGTCTTTCTCATCCTCTTTGAGATCATTCTGACGATTATTAAATACTAGTAAAAATGGGTTCAGTCCCACTGGCGCTGTAAAGCTTTATCGCGTCGGGGGACTGAACCCTTAAGTAATTTATTTACTAAAAAGTATTCGTTCTGCACCTGCTACTAACCTTCTTATTAGGTTCTCAGCAGTTATTTCGTTCAGTAATAGCCTTGTAGCCTGCCCAGCCCATAGCGACATATAGTCGGGATTATTTTGTAAAGCTGCTTCCCTGCGAATGTCACTGGTCAATGTGTTTTGCGTTGGGAAGTCGGCAGGAGGTATTTTTGCATCTTGGTAGGCTTTTATAAAAGCATTTTTAATTCCTCTAGCCGGACGGCCTGAAAACACTTTGGTAATAACCGTACTTTCTTCTGTACTATTGATTAGTGCTTGTTTATATACTGGATGTGCACCCGACTCTATAGTAGTTAAGAATGCCGTTCCCATTTGAACGGCTTGTGCCCCTAATGCTAATGCTGCTACAATGCCACGGCTATCCATGATTCCGCCTGCAGCCACCACTGGTACCGAAACAGCATCCACCACCTGAGGGACAAGGGAAAAGGTTCCGATTGAAGCACCAAGAGTATCTTTTTCGATTTCAAATGTTCCTCTATGACCGCCGGCATCACTACCTTGTGCGATGATGATATCTGCGCCCTCATTTTCTGCCAGTTGAGCTTCTCGAACAGTCGTTATCATCGTGGTAACTGTTATTCCCTGTTTCTTGGCCGCAGCCATTTTATCCCGGGGAAGAACACCGAAAGCGGTAGACAGTACAGGTACTTTTTCTGCTAATAGGACTTCAAATTGTTTATCGAAAAAGTTATTTGTCATCACCTGCTGATCCAAATACTTCAAACCTAACTTTCCCCGAATCGGATTCAGTACCTTCTGAGACTCTTCTACTCCTTCATAGTGATCTTGCCAATTGGTACAAAATAAGTTAACGGCAAATGGCTTTGTTGTCCGCTCTTTTATTTTTCGAATCGCCGTTCTTATCTCTTCCGGTTTCATATAGGCCGCACCTAAGGTCCCTAACCCACCTGCATTAGAAACATTGGCAACCAAATCCACAGTTGTCGGGCCTCCAGCCATACCAGCTTGAATAATCGGAAAAGCAATACCCAGTTTTTCACATAGTTCTGTGTTTAGGCGCATAAACAACTTCCTTTCAATTTTAAATGGGAAAAAAGGACAGGTTTATTGTCCCACAAGAAATCTACCAATTTGGAGTTAATCACTTTTAATAGAAGTTGGGACGCCGTGCCTGTCCCTCTGCCCTGCATTTTTTCATTATGAATCCGAACTAATCGGTTTATAACGCGACCATAACACAACCGGGATTAGCAATAGGGAAAAGATGCCTCCTGCTAGTGAGAGTGTTGCGTAACTTGATTGGGCAACCACCATCCCTGAAACTGCTCCACCAGTCGCTCCCGCTAACGCAATTAAAACATCTACCGTTCCCTGTGTTTTTGCACGTGTAGAAGGATGGGTTGCATCTACAATAAGTGCAGTGCCGCAAATCAAACCGAAGTTCCAGCCAAGCCCAAGCAAAGCGAGTGCGATGATGAGAAACAGCATGGAATCGGCTGGTGCAAAAGCTGCAAAAACACCAGCAGCAAGCAGAGTTGCGCCAGCAGCAATGGCCATTGCCGTTCTGCCAATCTTATCAACGAGAATGCCAGTTACGAAGGACGGCAGGTACATGAAGGCCACATGAATGCTGATGACCATTCCCACTTCACTCAAATTATGTCCATGATGCCTCATATGGACGGGTGTCATGGTCATAATGCCAACCATAACCATTTGGGTAAAAATCATTAGTGCTGTTCCAACAACGATACCCCTCCCCTCTAACCTTTGACTATCATTGGAATTCACATTTGAAAGTTCTTCCTTTCCCCTTCTTTTCATTGCTGAAAGGCCGTTAGCTACTAGGAGTGGATCAGGGCGAAGGAAAACTAAGTGTACCAATCCGGCCAGGATAAAAGCTGTTGCTGCCAGTATGAAAGGACCCGCTAAAGTCGGAACACCAATTGACGCAGCAAATCCCCCCATGACATCAACCAGGTTAGGTCCTGCAACAGCTCCAAACGTGGTTGAAACCATGGCAATACTGATGGCTGTTGCCCGCTGTTTCGTATTGGCCATATCGGTACCCGCATACCGAGCCTGGAGGTTGGTTGCTGAACCAGCTCCATAGATTAATAGAGAGGCAAAGAGCAATAGAAGGTTATTAGTCAATGCTGATATCACTACTCCGATAGCGCCAATACCGCCGGTCAAGAATCCCGCGGCAAGTCCTAACCGGCGTCCATAACGTTGAGAAATCCGCCCTACAAGATAGGCTGCTGCTGCAGAACCCAAAGTAAACAATGCAGTAGGCACGCCGGCAAATCGATCTGTTCCTAGCATATCTTGAGCGATCAGTGCCCCAACCGTAATTCCCGCAGCAAGTCCGGCACCTCCAAAAATTTGTGAAATTACTACAACTATCAACGTCCGTCTATATAGCTGTCTTTGGTTTTCCGGAGAATCAATGTAATTTTGTATCCATTTATGTTGACTTTCTAAAGCTTTTGAATCATCTGCTGTATGGGACAAACAATCAGTCCGCCTTTCCTTTTTAAATGTAATAGTAAAATAAAAATAATTGTTCTAATTTTCTAATAAATTAAGTAAAATAAAAAAGTAGTAATAAAGGAGGATAGAAGGATATGACTTTGTACTCATTCGTATTGCTCATTCACATTGTCGCAGCAGTGGTCGGACTTGGTTCAACTTTTGGCATGCCCGTTTTGATGGGTAAGGTAAAAAATGTATCCCAGGCAAAGTTTGCTCTGTCCGTTTCACAAGGAACGGAGAAATTAGCCAAAATTGGAAGTATCACATTGCTGGTAACAGGCATCATCATGGCCATTATGCATCCAGACTTATTTAAGGAAATTTGGTATATTGTATCCATCGTCATTTACATAGCGGTGCAGCCAATTGCAGCAGGGATGCTGCCGAAGAAAGCTAAACTTCAAATGGAGATTCTTGAAAATCATGATGGTGAAGAGCTGCCAGTGGAATATATTAATATAGCTAAACAGGCTATCCCGCTTAATAATACCTTGCACATTTCAGCTATTATTTTAATTATTCTAATGACAATTAAACCATTTTAATACTAAAAAGCAATGGTCTTATAGGATTTTTATTCATTTATTCTCTAAAAATGCTCCCATTTCCATTCGATATAAAAAAGCCAACTACCTTAGATAGTCAGCCTTCCACTAAACTTATTCGAATAAAGGACTTACTGCTTTTTCATTATGAATCCGATCGATCGCCTCTACAAGCAACGGCGCAACGGAAATCATTTTTATTTTTTCTATCATTTTCTCTTCCGGTAACTCAATCGTATTCGTCACTACTAATTCTTTAATCGATGACAGTTGAATTTTTTCAATTGCTTGCTCGGTGAAAACAGGATGAGTACATCCCGCATAGATAGATGTTGCTCCGTATTCTGCTAACGCCTTAGCAGCGGATGTTATCGTTTCAGCTGTATCAATTAAATCATCAATAATAATAGCATTTTTCCCTTCAACATTCCCAATGACATTGAGGATTTCGTATTCATTTTCTTCCAGTTTTCGTTTATCGATAAGTGCAAGCGGAGCATGTAAAAGGTTCGCCATTTTTCTTGCTCTCCCGATGCTGCCATTATGCGGCGCAACGACAACAATATTGTCCAATCCTTTATTTTTAAAGTACTGTGTAAGGATAGGAACGCCAAATAAGTGGTCAACGGGAATATCAAAAAATCCTTGTAGCTGTGGTGTATGGAGATCCATTGTAAGAACTCTAGTTGCGCCTGCAGCTTCTAACAGGTTCGCTACTAGTTTCGCCGTAATCGGTTCCCGAGAACGAGCCTTTCGATCTTGGCGTCCATAACCATAGTAAGGAATGACCACATTAATTGTTCTCGCAGAAGCCCTTTTCAAGGAATCCAGCATAATCAGAAGCTCCATAATATTTTCATTAACCGGGTAGGAAGTCGATTGAACAATAAATACCTCACTGCCACGAACGCTTTCTTCAATATGAATTTGAATTTCTCCATCACTAAATTTAGATATAGAGCATTTGCCCAACTCACAGCCCAAAAGCTCTGCCATCTCGGCTGCAAGCGCTTGATTTGAATTCAATGTAAACATTTTAAATCTGTTATTTAAATGATACGTCACCTTTTATCCTCCACACTGTATAAATTCGAATGATGCCTTTACTCCAATCATTTCATCTTATTTTACTATATTAAACAACATTGTGGTAGGAAAGGCTTCCACAAATAACTTCTTAAACCCGATTATATTCTCTCATTACTCGCAAAAGTTCTTCATGATTGATTGCGTGGACTATTTTCCCATATGGTTTAACGGTAGTCATTGATTCCGCGGCAATCAAAGCATTAACGACTGATTCATCCAATGCTTGGCAAACAGCTTCATAAATTGGGTCAAATCCTTCATCATTGACAAATTCCATCGTCAATTTTTCTTGTGATAATTGGAGAATATCCATTTCATTGGCAGTTGAAAAGGCAAGAAAAATATCACCTGAACTATTTCCCCCAGGGCTCCCGCTCCTGCCAATTCCAATTGCGGCACGCTTAGCAACCCTTTTTAGTTGATGGGGAAGCATTGGAATATCTGTCCCTATAATGACAATGATTGAACCTTGTTCCTTTTCTAAAAGCTTTTCATTACTCATATGTTTTCCGACAGGGACACCTAGAATGGTAAGCCATTCACGTATACCAAAGTTTGCTTGAACCAGAACACCGATATGAAGCTGTTGACCATTAATCGTGACAACACGTGAAGATGTTCCCGTTCCCCCTTTAAATTCGTAACAGATCATCCCCGTCCCTCCGCCAACATTCCCTTCGGCTACTGGTCCTGGTTGAGCCCCATCAATTGCTGAGAGAACATGCTCTTCAGAAATATGCTGACCGTTAATGTCGTTAAGAACACCGTCATATGTTTCAGCAATCACGGGCATCGCCCATAAATGTTCGGTGCTGAATTGTTTTTCATAGTTATTCACCATCCATTTTGTTGTAGCATGGTGAGCAATTCCAACTGAATGGGTATTTGTAATACAAATTGGACTTAGAAAATAGCCTCCATCATTCACCCAATGCACGCCTGTCATTTCACCATTACCATTTAGACTGTAAAACCCTGCCCAAATCGGCTGCATTTTTTCTTTTTTACCACGAGGTAAAATGGCTGTCACCCCAGTTCGGATTGGACCTTTACCGATCTGAACTTGTCCTTCACCTTCTATGATTGTGGTAAACCCGATTTCTACACCTGGAACATCTGTTAATGCATTAAATTCCCCTGGAATACCAGGAAATGGCAATCCAAGATCTCGTGCTCGCTTTTTGCTCATAGTCTTTTTCCCTCCTTTAAGTCGGATGATATGTAAAAAAAGTAAAGTTCTCATTTCCAGACTTTGTTTGGGTCAGTCCCCTTTCTATTTCATACAAGTGGGACTGACCCGCTTTCCATAATTCTAATAAAATCTGCGATTCATGACCTTCTCTGTAAAAAAAATTTGGATTGATGAAGCAGGTCTACTTTGTTTTGTAATTATATTGATCCAATATCCATTGTGGCAGCTCCATTCGTGCTGTCATTAATGGATCAACAACCTGACAAATTCTTAAGTCACCAACTAAGGATAAGAGCATTGCTGCTTCATCAATTGGCAGTCCAAGCTGTTCGACGATAAACGTGTGCATATTTACCGTTGCAAGTTTGCCCGCTTCATCCAATGTTTTTGCTGAGGCAATCGTTATTAGTCTCTCTTCACTAACAAGCATTGGTAAAGGATAGGATTCTCCTTTTATAACATCCACTTTGATGGTTACTTCTCCCGGAATTTCCAATCCGCATATGACAATTTCCCCGTCTGCCATCACCGCATGTAAATCACCCATCGACAGGAGCGCACCGGAGACATTGACTGGTAAATATAAGGTGGAGCCTTTTATGATTTTTTTACAGTCCATATTGCCGCCGTGATCACCCGGAGTTCCAGTAGGAATATCCCCGTCTGCAGGTGCGGTGCCAATTACACCAATCATCGGTTTAATGGGAATCTGAATTTTCTCGTTGAAAATCGCTTTTCCGTCTTGAATAGCAATAATTTTTGTCGTTTCGCCGGTCACAATATCACCAAGTACTCCAAGTTTCGGAGCCGTCGTCATGACACCTTTGTGTTCGATTTTAATATCTGTTATTTCCACTTTTAAAATATCCCCAGGCTCCGCCCCTTCTACAAATAATGGACCCGTAGCCGGATTTATTTTATCCCAGCCGACTGAGCTAAAAGGCTGGTCTTCCTGCTGAATTTGATTACTGAAGCAATCATACGTTTCAAAAATGACAGTACTTCCCGGCTGTACCTTTTTCACAGCTGGATTGTTGCGTGACATATTCAGTACACACTGGCCTTTATAAATAATTTCCATTATTACGACTCCTTCCTCTTACAATTTAACGATTTTTAAAGCTGTTTGGTAAACATTTTTGCAAAAATCATAAGCAAATTTATAAAGTATCCATTACCGGTGTAAATTTACACCACTTTATTGATTGTTTACGAGCCCATGCCAGTCTATCAGCGAATTTTACGGTTCAATCGGCGAATTTCGTGGTTCTATCGGCAATTTTGCTGTTCTATCCGCGAATTTCGGTATTTTATCGGCGAATCTACGAAAGCAGCAATCTAGAAATAGCCATCTTAAAAGAACTGTCATTTCATAAAGAGTAATAGGACTATATCATTAACCTGCTGTTAAAGTATAAGACACGTTCCCATCAGCACTAACATCCAACAGGGCTCCTCTAAGCAAGCCTTGGTCATAATCTGTTCCAGCATTGATACAGATTGTTCTGCCTATAGTGGTCACTCCACGGCTTTCATGAACATGACCATGTAAGGAAAGCATGGGTTGATATTTTTCAATGGCATCACGCACAGCTTTACTTCCTATTGGCGCCGTTGCTAAGGAATCACCGTCTAGAACCGGCTTTAACTCATCATCGTACAGGGTCCCTTGATCTAAATCAGTGTCGTAAGGAGGGATGTGAATATTAAAGATGCATTTATTCATATCCTTCACCTGTTTGGCAGCGTTTTCAATTTTCTTCGCTAGTTCTTCCTCACTGTACTCACGAGGATACTTAAATACACTTGGTTTTCCACCGCCAATTGAAAGAATTTCAAATCCATCTATCTCAATAATTTTTTCATCCCCATTTTGAACAAAACTTCCGGCATTGAGAAACTCATCAAGATAAAAGTCATCCACGCTCCCTGGAATCATTATACAAGGAATTCCTGCTGCTTTAAACCGTTCATCAGCCATTTCGATCCACTGCCTGAACACTTCTATTTGCTTCTCTTTAATAATCCGCTCTGCATCGCTCTCAATTAATTGATTTAGCTCTTTTTCTGACACTAAGTAAGGATAGAATCCTGCATCCCGTAAATTCCGTTCCAAATCTGGGAGTTCATTTACTTTTTTCACTTTCACAGTAGATCCATAATATTGGCACGTATAAATACCCGACTTTTCAACTATCGGGACGACCATTTTCCCTGTAAAGTCGCCGCCATATATGACTAAATCGGCTTTATAGAACTTACCGGCATTAGTGAATTTTCGAAACGCGGTTTCTCCTCCATGCAGATCGCCTGCATAAAAAATTTTCAAATTCCTCACCCCATATTATTTTTTAGAAGAGTTGATCAGTCTGAAGGAATCTCCTGGAATTGGATATCGATATCGATCCCTTTCTTAGCATGATGACGTTTCATCACAAAATAGATGATAATCGGGATAAACATTAAACACAGGGATACAACAATCATCGTAAATGGTAAATCTCCTCTTAAAAATGGAATTAGGAGATAGTAACAAATCGAGACGCTGATTGCTAAGGTTAACCAGCCTAAAATGGTAACTAAATGGACCCCTAAGAATTTTGTCTTTACGATTGGAGGTGAAGAATTAAACAATATTTTCTTTCTGGTTGAAAAAACAATACCAGCAATCCCCAGGAAGATCCAGGCTAAGAACCAAGTGAAAATAGTGTAAGCAATATTTGCCGTCCATGAAGGGACGAAAATGTCGAGCATTAAGAAAAACCAGGCACCAATGATAACGGTTCTTAATGCGTACGTAGGTGAATTAGTCTTTTTATTGAGTTCCATAAATTTACTAGGAATTAAACGGTCAAACGACCAAGCAACCATATTACGTGAAGGTCCAAAACCTAAACCAGCAGCTGATCCAAAGGTCGCAACCGCAAAGCAGATCGCAATTAAAAAGACAAAAACGGGACTCTTTGTCATGATCCCAATCATGATGGTGATAAATGGATCATATCCCTTGAACGGATAGGCTTCATGACCGGAATTATAAAGATAATACAGGCTATTGGACCAGATATCGCCAAAGTTGATATAGGACAACGAGTAAAAAATCGCCCAAACTACCATTAATATCGCCAGTGATCCAAATAATGCCATCAACTGAGATTTTTGTACGTTTCGAACTTCTCCTGCTAGATTTGCCCCAAAGGTTGAACCTAGTGTATTGAGAATAATATAGGTGGAACCCGCCATAATAGTCGCACCGAAGAGGAACTTAGTCGTATATCCATCTGCTTTTGCAAGTTGAATGACATCATTATAGGCTAAACCTGTAAGCTGTGAAAAATTAGCGGCAAAGGTTCCTTGCCCTGTGATTAGGTTAGCAATAATAAAGACAACAGCGCCTACCAGGGTAGCACCCAATGTTAAATACGCTAATCTTACCATCCACTTTGTTCCTTTATAATAGATAAAATAGATGAACAGCAACAATCCTGTGCCAATAATGGCATGCATGTAATTACTATTAAAAAACTCCGCTAAATGAAGCCATCCTGCGTCATTCCCATTAATAAGTGCGATTGAATAGAAAAATTCTACTACGGACCATTTAATAATCCAGTTTAACAGGATTCCAGTCCACGAGATGGAAGTAAACGTAATCATAAAGCTCGCCATCAGTCCAATCGCCGGATGAAGGATCCGGCTAATGTAGATATATTCACCGCCCGACCTTGGCATCGAGACTGATAATAACCAATAGAGACCTGCGATAATGAACATCTGGGCAACAGCCAAAATTGCCCAAACCATATGAGCGCCTGGATATAAAAATGGTGCCCACATAATATAAACGAGCGCAAACATCAATCCTGGGTTTGCAGCTGAGTAAATCATTGTGTCAATGGGACTAATTTGCCGTGCAATTCCACCGGTAGATTTCTGTTCAAACAAAGCGAGACCAGCTTTAGACATTTTTTCTCCCTTCTCTCCTTAAAAGTTAACAACTGGGGTGACATTCTCAATGACTTTCCAGCACCGAACCTTCCATTTTCAATGAGTATACCTATTTATCCACCCCTCTAAGTGGTTCTGAATATTTAGATAATTATTTTTAAAAATTTTTATCTTAGTTGGTTTATGACTCTCTTTACAGATTGGGCTGAAAGGTCTAATGCCTCCTTTTCCTCAGGAGCGAGCGGTAATTCGATAATACTTTCTACACCGTTCCCACCGAGGATAGTGGGAACACCCAGATAAATGTCCCTATATCCGTATTCACCTTCCAAATAGGCAATCGAAGGTAAAATTCTTTTTTTGTCTTTAACAATTGCCTCTGTCATTTGTACAATTGCAGCAGCAGGTGCATAATAAGCACTTCCTTTACCGAGAAGAGTAACAATTTCCCCCCCGCCATTTCGGGTACGCTCAACAATCTCCGCTATCTTTTCTTCCGAAAGAATTCTTTCCAAAGGGATCCCCTGCATACGAAAAGCGGATTAAAGGAACCATGGAATCTCCATGCCCTCCTAAAACAAACCCAGAAACATCTTCGACGGATATATTTAACCCCCGCGCAACAAACGTATTAAACCTTGCTGTATCGAGCACCCCCGATTGCCCGATCACCCGGTTTTTCGGAAAACCTGTCGTTTTGTAACAAACATAGGTCATTGCATCGACTGGATTACTCAATACTAATACAAAACTATTAGTAGCATAGGCTGCGATATTTTCGGATACCTCTTTGATCACTTTCGCATTTATTGCTACTAAATCATCCCGGCTCATCCCTGCTTTTCTTGCTACTCCCGCAGTAATGATTACGAGGTCAACATCCTTCAAATCTTCATAATTAGAAGTGCCAATAATCGCGGAATCAAACTTATGGACGGAACTTAATTGCAGCAGGTCCAATGCCTTCCCTTTAGTTGGGTTCACCATAGAAGGAATATCTACCAGAACAATGTCCCCCAGTTCTTTTTGGGCAATCATAAGGGCGATTGTCGTTCCGGTATATCCGACGCCAATGACAGCAGATTTTTTCCGTTTGAAGGACATGACTAACCTCCTTCTTCAGATGAAATAAGTTTGGGAGCAAACTACTCCTTCACTTCATCTTGATTGCTTTCATTTTCTGCATCTTTTTTATTCACCTTAGGCTTATTGTCCATTTTATTCGCTTCATACCCATCCGCCGCTTTCATTCTAATTAAGTGATTTGTACCCAAATCAGGATGAGGAATGACATGAAAGGCAACTAGGGCACCCCTTCTTTTCGCTAGTTCTACACCAGCTTCGACGGCAGCTTTTACCGCACTTACATCTCCTTCTATTAAAATTGTCACAAGTGCAGCGTCCACCATCGATTGCTGTACAAGTTGGACATAAGAATTTTTTAACATCACGTCTGCTGCCTCAATCGAGGTAGCCAACCCTCGCGTTTCTATCATTCCTAATGCCTTTGTCACCGGCCTGCCCCCTTCCAATTTCATTCATTACGATCGAAATCCCTCTTTCTTTTGCCGCATCCCGTGCTAAAGGGGTGATAATCGTATTCGGCTTAATAGTAATAATGCTTTTCTTCCACCCATCAATAATGGCTTTCGTTAACAGTTTTTCATGAGAATCGACCACAAATATAGTTCCCAAAATTCCATTCATGTTAGGACCTGCCTTACCATCTCCTGTTTCGTTATAGAATCTACCTGTTTTAATTAATTTACCTTTAAGTCCACTTTTAATAAATCCGGCATTGGCTTCATCTGTATCAATATGCATTTCCAATACATAGTTATCTGAAATCCGAATCCGTACCTTTTCAAATCTTAATGGGCGCTTTGGATGATCAATTTCCACTTTTACATATTCTCCATCTTTCACATCAAACTAGCAGGCCTGCTCTGGCGGCACATGAATTTGTGCTTGAGCTATGATTAACCCCTCTTCAAGGTAAATACTTCCTTTTGGACCAACGATTGTAACCCATGAAGAACCTTGTAGGTTTCCTGACTCCCTTATCGGTGGATTCAATCCAAGCTTGATTACATCTGTTTGGCTTACTTCTACTTGCGTTACTCTTCTTAAGGGTCCGAGAACTCTAACCCTCTCAATGCTTCCCCTTGGTCCAGCGATGGTCACGACCTCGTTTGCCGCAAATTGGGCTGGCTGTAATAAATCCGACTTTTTCGTAATCCGGTAACCTTTTCCAAAAAGAATTTCTATATCCTGTTCCTTTAAATGACAATGCCTAGCTGACACGCCAATAGGTATAGTTGGTTTTCCATTTTGCCTTTCTTGCAGACGCCTTACTACTTCTTTTACAATTAGTTGTGAGTTTAGTTCTTTCATCATATGTGCCTCACTCATTCAACATTTATAAGTCCACTAGCGATATTATCCCTCAAATTTTGGTAATATAATTTGCAGTTCATTATGTGGGCGTGGGATGACATGAACAGATAAAATCTCGCCTACTCGCCCGGCCGCCTCACTTCCGGCTTCTGTTGCTGCTTTTACTGCACCCACATCTCCCGTTACAAGCACGGTCACAATCCCGCCGCCGACATGAACCTTCCCTATTAAATTGACATTTGCTGCCTTTACCATTGCATCCGCTGCTTCTAGAGAGGCCACCAATCCCCTTGTTTCAATCATGCCAAGTGCACCATTAATAGCCACGCTACATTCCTCCTAATTTGCAATTAGATACATTTTATCGATTCATATTTTAATGTTCCCGCCGTATGAACCACATCCAAGTGGGAACGATGCTGTTAATCCTGTCGTGGCTCCAGCAGCACTAATTGGGAACAACTCCTCTCTTTTAAACTCACCCTTTCATTCGTGATGCGGGAAAAACTTCACCCGACCCTGTCCCGGTTCTTTCGTGCTTATGGAAACTGAAAGGTCGTTCCAGGTTTTCAATTCTTCCAACGTTAGCGGAACTTCGTGCGGAGATATTTCATCTGCTTTATTGGAAAACCCCACTGTGGAGGTAATTTTATTCCATTTTTTCATCTCCTCTTTCGTAAGTGGGGGATATTCTACCCTTTCATCAACTGCGAAATATTGTTCCCTCCATTCGTTTAGAACAGAACGTTTCGACTGTTCCTCTATCCGAGAAAGTACTAATCTTGTAATCTTTTCAACTAAATCGGAATCCATTTTTTCTCACCACCTGTAAAAAACTTCATCTAATGGGCATCCTTATATTTTTCCATTCTGCAGATATCTTTTTGCTATATTGTCAGTGTCTTCAGTAAATCCGTTTCCTAACTCCCTGGTTGTTTCATTATCACGGCTGCCTACCCAAGCAATCAGCTGAAGTCTTCGCATCAGAATAAAAGTTGGAATCTCTTGTTCTTCTTCTTCTGAAAGGGGGCGAACCCTGCGATACCCTTTTAACCAAGAGGCAATTAAGGCTGGGATATATCGTTTATGTTCGATAAAGCTTAGAGAAGTAGCAAAATCATAGAGATACCAGCCAAATCCACAATCATCAAAGTCGATGACCTTAATTTGTTCACTCTCTACTAACAGGTTGGCAAGACGTAAATCGGAATGGATTAAGCCATAACGATTAGGGGCTTTTCCAAATCGATTCAGTCTATCTCTAATTTTCTTTGAAACCTCTGTGAATAATTCCACTCGTTCCTGAGTGATCGCTAATCCATCCTGCCATCTTCCCCACTTTGGAGCAGTGCCTAGAATGGTATCATAATCCCAGGTGAGTCTGCGGATTTTCCTAAGACTTTTCCAATTATTGATGCTATGTTCATGTAATTGCGCAGTTATTTCGCCAAGCTTGAAAAATTGTCTGATTAGTTCACTTTCGTTCTCTTCATTTGGCGCATCCCCTTCTAAAAATGTGAAAAGTGTACAGTAATATGTCTCGTTTTGATGTTGGACTACTTGAATATATTCGCTGTTTCCTCCTAAAATGGGCAAGGAAATCTGAATAGACGAGTGCTTATGGATTGACTTCAACCACTCAAGCTCGCTCTCCACTTCCATTTTTGTATGATATCCCGGGCGGCCGACACGTAAAATATATTTTTCACCCGTACCCGAATCAGTAACAAGATAGGTTGCATTTTCAGAGTAATTTAATAATTGAATCGTAGATTGAGATAAAAATGGATAGAAAGGAAGAGCGATAGTTGCAATTTCATTAAATTTATTCAAGGATTCTTGTAATGGGTCAACGGAGGGGTTGCTCATTTTCTTTTCTCCCTTCAATTGGTTAACTATAGCTATAGACCATTTTTGCTGCTTGAGTAATACTAAGTTCACATTTTGTCAGTAACTCATCACAATATTCTTGATCGCAAAGCAAACCAGGTTTAAATTGAAGGACTTTATTATCGAGCATGGAATAAATGGCCCAAACGCCATTTTTAAAAAGCTGCTGCATGACAAAGATAGCACCTTGCGGATGACTAAACTCCAGTCCCATTACAACGCCCAATTGGCGAATGCCAACAAAAAAGTCAGGGTTTTGCTTTTTAATTCTTTCAAGTCCTGTCCGTAAATAACGTGCCACAAAATCAACGTTCTGCTGTACCTCCTTACGCTGGGAGATTTCTAACACCTTCATAGCCACAATACAGCCTAATTCCGAACCACCAAATGTAGAGATATGGGCAAACCCATCTTCATTCATCCAATTCCCTGCCTTTTTGTTAACAACGGTAGCTGCTATCGGGTAAATTCCGCCACTAAAGCCTTTGGAGGTAACTAAAATATCTGGTTCCACCCCGTAGTGTTCAATCCCCCAAAGTTTTCCTGTCCGCATTAAGCCCGTTTGAACCTCATCCGCAATATATTGGGTACCAAATCTTTCACACAATCTTTTAACTGAAGGAAGATATCCTCTTTCAGGAAGCGGGAATCCGTAGGTTGCCGGAATCGTTTCGATCATGACACAGGCAACATCTTCATTCATTAATTCTCTCTCCATCGCATCTAAATCATTGAATGGAACATGAATAAACTCTGTCGGGTCCCCTTCACTCAAAAACATGCGTGAATACCGTTCATTTCCTAATGAAACAGCGAGTCCGGTATGGCCATGATACCCATTAATGATCGAGACGATTTTTTTCCGTTTCGTGGCATATCTTGCGCATTTTAAGGCAACATCTATTGCTTCACTTCCACCCGCAGATAGGATAGAGTAATGTAGACCATCAGGTGTGCATTGTGACAGTTTTTCAGCAAGCTTGGCACGGGTCATCGCCGGAAAATGATGATTGCCGATATCGAAATCATCTAACGCTTCCTTCAAAGCAGCGATAATTTCAGGATTACGATGCCCTAAATTATAGGTTCCGCCATTTAAATGAACATCCATTAATTTTTTGCCATTCATATCGTAAAAGTAATACCCTTCACGTTTCCCCATAACCAGGTCAATACCATCTTTTTGCCACTGGCTTGTTTTCCCTGGATTCCACCATTGAAGGGATTGATCTATGACTGTTTGTTTACTGCCAAATTCAACCATACTTTTCTCCTCACTTCTCTTACAGCATTTGGATAAGTTTGTTTCACATCTATCGATATTCGCTGCTAGTTCATTTCGTTTGCTATTAATAATTCGATTCCATTTTCAGCTATTATTTTTTTCCATTCGTTTGGACAACTATCATCCGTGATAATCTTAGTTGTATCTGTTAAAGAGCACATATTAGCAAAAGTAGTTTTTCCAAACTTGGTATGATCCGCCAAAATGATTACCTCTTCCGCACGTTCCATCATTTTTCGAGAGATACTAGATCCGCTGATATCATAATCAGTGATTCCATTAACCGTTGAAATTCCTCCTGCGCAAATAAAGGCTTTATTTGCCTGGAGCAGCTCTAGCATTCTTTCTGAAAGAGGACCACTCATGTATTTCTGATTTCTTTCAATTTCACCGCCAATAAAAACAATACGGCCTTTAAATGCATCCATAGCACCAAGCATGACCGGAACAGAATGAGTAATCAAAGTAACCTCATTTTTGTCCGCTAAGTATGGAATCATATCTAATGGAGTGGTTCCATTTCCAATCATAATAATGTCACCATCTTCGACAAGGCTTGCTGCTGCCTTACAAATTGCTTGTTTCTCTTTTTTATTAATCATTGTTTTTTCATCAAAAGGTAATTCCCAGTTATGATTCTTCGTTTTTACGGCTCCCCCATATACCTTTTTCAGAAAACCTTCCTTTTCAAGCCGATCTAAATCACGGCGAATCGTTTCATCTGAAACCTGAAGGATAGTAGCCAACAGCCGTACCTGAACTTTCTCTTCTTTTTCTAAAGATTCCATAATGGTTGTTTTGCGTTCTTCAAAGGATAAAGACATATATGCTGCCACCTGCTTAGCAAAGAATGGGAACCTTTTTTAGAGGTTAGTTAATTTTCCGGTAAAATTTGTCCGCCATCAACAATAATTGATTGACCCGTGATAAACCCTGCTTCCTTTGTGGCCAAGAAAAGGGCAGCATGACCGATATCTTCAACAGTGCCTAACTTTTTCATCGGAATAGCAGAAGCCATTTCTTTCAAATAATCGTCTCCTAAGCCTTCCAAGCCTTCTGTCAAAACATTTCCCGGTAACACTGCGTTCACAGTAATCTGTTCACCAGCCAACTCCAGTGCTGCTGTCCGCATAAAACCTAGTTGGGCAGCCTTACTTGCTGCATAGTGCGACCAGCCGGGGTAACCCGTAACGGGACCAGTAATCGATGAGGTTATTACAATTCGTCCATATTCCGCTTGCTTTAAGTAAGGGATACATGCCTGTACAGCATGGAAAGTACCTTTCGCGTTTGTATTCATCACTGTATCCCAGTTTTCATTTGTCATGTCCTCAAGGGATGCTGAAGGAAATATCCCAGCATTTGCACATAACACATCAATGCTGCCAAATTTTTCATTGACCTCTTTTGCCATCGCTTTCATCGAATCACGATCTTGAACATCCGCTGAAAAGGCAGCTACCTTTTCATTTTCACCATTCAATTGGGCTGCACAGGCCTCCGCAGCTTCTAGATTCCGTGCCACCACAGCTACATTCGCGCCATGATTTGCAAATACTCGAGCAATTCCTTTTCCTATCCCTTTACTGCCACCGGTAACGATTACAGTCTTACTCTTAAATGAACTAAACATATGAACAGCTCCTCACATATTAAATGGGCTTATTTTAAAAACAACAAAATACAAATAAAATTTGAATGAAGTTGTGGGATGTACTGTGAAATGTTGTGAATTTCAGTTGATAGTAATGTGTATGTTTGTTTAGGACTGAATATTCAGTGGGTTTAATGGATTATTATAGATAAATAGAAAACTGCCAGGAAAAATACATCCTGGCAATTTTTTATTCGGCAAATTTTAAAAAAGATTATCCAATACGAAAACGACCGCAATCACAATGATTGCGGTCGTTGATTTATTCACGAAATCGTGGATTTGCCTCCCATTCCTCACGCAAAAGACCCATTCTAATAGAATCATAGTATTCTCCACTGTAGTACCGGCATTTTCGAAGCCGGGCCTCCATTGTCATCCCTAGCTTTTCGCCAACCTTTATCATCCGCTCGTTCCCTGACCAAGTTGTATAGCCGACTCGAACTAAAGGCATCGTTTGGAATAAATGATTAATCCACAGTCGAAGAACTTTTGTACCATAACCACCGCTCCAATAGGTGGGAGTGTAAATCACGATTCCCATCTCGAGCCAGTTTGAAGGCTTATGCTCCCAATAATAGCCTACTGTACCCACAACCTCACCATTGACAACAATTGTCCAGCGATCCTCTCGGTTTATCCATTTTTCTTTTTGACCTATGTATTCATCAAAGGAAATTTGCTTATGTTCAAAATAGGGTGCGTCCCACTTTTTCCATTCAGGAGATTCCTCTTGATAAATAAGCTTCCAAAGTACTGGTAAATCTTCCTCTATTATTGGCCGTATTAATAAGTCATTATCTTGATAAAACACGAAATCGCCTCCAAGCATTACAAAATTCGAGATCAGTCTATTGTTATAATCAATTTTTTAACCAAATCATATTTTTCTTTATTTTAACATAGTCTTATAAGCTGCTTCGTAAAAAAGTCATCATCTCCACAGCAAATACAAAAGAGTTTTTGAATGGAAAGGAGGATTTCGAGTCTGGTTTTGCATGAGGTATACGGAAGCGACACAGAAAAAAAGGACAGAAAAGGGTGCACAAGGCTTCCTTCTACCCTTTTCTGTCCATTAACCTGAGAGTTTAAGTTCGAGTAAGAAACTTCCCCTTTGGCGTATAACTGTAACTGCGCTATCCAGAGTTGTCTCTCAATTAGCTATTTTTCCTTTATTCACCTGATCAATAAGATTCCCCTTCGGTTTCCGCATCTTATAAATCGCAATCAGCAAAATAAACCAAACGGGAGTTACGAATAAGGCAACACGGGTGTCTTCCGCAAGAGCAAGGACGACAAGAACGAACGCTAGGAAAGCAAGGATTAAGTAATTGGAAATTGGGTAAAACGGCAATTTAAATTTGTTCACTTTTGCTAGATCGGGTCTAGTTTTGCGGTATTTCAAATGGCTGATGACCGTAATTCCCCAAATAAATATGAAACATACTGTAGAAATACTTGTAATCAGCGTAAATACTCCTTCTGGCATAACATAGTTCAAAATAACAGCAATTAGAATGACGACAGTGGAAAAGAACAAGGCATTGGAAGGAACTTTACGGGCATTAAGTTTTGCAAATGGTACAGGTGCATTTTTATCTTTGGAAAGTGTGTATACCATCCGGCTAGTACTAAAGATGGCGCTGTTACATGCCGACGCTGCAGATGTAAGGACGACAAAATTGACGATACCAGCAGCTACTGCGATACCAACCGCCACGAAGACTTGGACGAACGGGCTTTTCATTGGGTTGATAGCACTCCACGGATAAATACTCATAATGACGATAAGGGCGCCAATATAGAAAATTATTATCCGTATAGGAATATTATTGATAGCTTTTGGGATAACTTTTTCAGGGTCTTCTGTTTCACCTGCAGTTAGTCCTACAAGTTCGATGCCAACAAACGCAAACACTACCATCTGGAATGAGAGGATAAAGCCATTTATGCCATTTGGGAACATGCCGCCATGGCTCCATAGATTCGTGAAACTGGATGAGCCTGAATTTGTTGAAAGGCCTTTAATAATCATGAAAATGCCGATAACAATTAGTGCTAGAATCGCAATGACTTTAATTAATGCGAACCAGAATTCCATTTCGCCAAAAAGTTTTACAGTTGCAAGGTTCATGAATAGCAAAATAACAAGGGCGATTAGTCCTGGTAACCACTGTGGTACATCAGGAAGCCAATACTGAGTATAGAGACCAACAGCTGTTAAGTCGGCCATTGCGATTGAAATCCAGCAAAACCAGTAGGTCCAGCCGGTGATAAAAGCTGCCATATTACCTAAATAGTCTCTTACAAAGTCAACAAAAGAATGATATTTCAAATTGGACAAAAGCAGTTCTCCAAGTGTACGCATGATTAAAAAGCAAATTACCCCTGTTATCAAATAAGCAAATAAAATGGATGGTCCTGCTAAATGAATAGATTTTCCTGCTCCAAGAAATAATCCCGTTCCGATTGCCCCGCCAATAGCGATTAGTTGTACGTGCCTGTTTTTTAGACCTCTCGACAATTTTTGTTCCTGCATATGATTTTCCTCTCCCTACTTTCTTAGATTTCGTAATCTTTTGATAGGTTTAAATAATTCAATAATAAAGGAAAATCAAATAATTGCAACTAATTTTCGATAGTTGGGGGGACGAGGGAACAGGTCCTAGCCAAAGAAAATCTAATTTAAACAAAGGAATGGAGGGACACTACCTGTCCCCCAGTCCCTACTAAACTTCTAAGCCTGATCTCTTAAAAAGATCGAAAAATTTTGTATCTTAGTGATTTCTCGAACGCTGATTGTAATCCCTTTCAATTCCTTCTTTCCAGTTTCGATCAATCCTTTTGCCGCTTCTAAGGTTTATCACAACTTCATTTACCGCTTCATAATTTAATTGCGTTCCAACATGATCAGCATGGTATTCAACTGCGAAGTCCTCATTGATTCCAAAGCGTGCAGCGGTTGTGACGGCATCGATATTGGCTCCAAGGAAGAGGAATTCCCATCCAAATTTCTCTTTTTGATGCTGAACCATTTTTTTGATTTTGCCAGTTGTGAATTCACGGCTGGCATTTTCCTCGCCATCAGTTGTAATCACAAATAGGACCTTTTCTGCACGTTCATCCTCAATTGTTCTCTTTTGTACATTCACCATTTTTTGAATGGTAAAACCAATCGCATCTAATAACGCAGTGGCGCCCCCTACTTCATAATCCTTTTCAGTAATAGGAGATATGCCCTTTACATTGATGCGGTCGTGTAATACTTCATAATCGTGATCAAATAATACAGTCGTAACAATGGCTTCTCCTTCAGCCTTTTGTTGTTTCCTCAGCATCGCATTATAGCCGCCAATTGTATCTGCCTCAAGGCCTGCCATGGAGCCGCTGTTATCTAAAATAAACACTAATTCAGTTAAATTCTTCTTCATAATTGTCATCCTCCATTAATTGATAAACTCAGGATAACAATTATTCGGTTAGAAGTGGTCGCTTGGAAAGCGACATTTTAAGCACCGAGCAGTGACTGGTCAAAAGCAAATAAGGCTTCATTGATTTCATGAATATTATAGTTTGCTTGCCCGATAAAGAAATCAATAATGACATCAAATTTCCTGCTGCGTGACATGGTATAGCCGGCTGCAGCTAGCAGCTCATTTGTTTCCTCTAAAGTTAATTTTAATGCAATCGCAAAAGCGACAGCGGTTTTTTTATGTGGAGTATAATCTGCTTCATTCCGGATTCTAGAGAATAAGCGCCGGTCAATATTCGCCCTCTTATACGTCTCAACATCGGTCATTCCTTTTTCATCAATGAAACGAAGGAGCCGCTCAGAAAAAGATTCGTCCAGCTGGTCCAATAGGTTTACTAGAGAATACTCTGCCTCTTCATGATGAAGAATTTCGCAATCCTGTATTTGCTCCATGATAAATCGTTCTTCTCTATTGCGATTATAAATGGTTTCTACTTCCCCAACATAATGATCATCAATATATTGATGAATGGAGGTAAATAGCTTTTTACTTATCCCAAAAGATTTTTTATCAAAAACAACTAGGTAAACGAGCATCTCATGAGTTAATAAAAATGAACCGATGGCGGCAATCGCAATTTGTAATGCTTCCTCTTTCGGATAGCCATAGATGCCAGTCGAAATCAATGGAAAAGCGATAGATTCGCATTGATGGTTTTTTGCAAGTTTCAAAGAGCTATAATAAGATGCCTTTAACAAAGCGGCTTCTTGATTTGAACCGCCTTGCCAAATAGGACCTGGTGTATGAATAATATATTTTGCTTTCAAATTAAATCCATCCGTTATAACGGCTTCTCCAACCTTACACTCACCCATTTGATTGCATGCTTTTTGCAACTCACTTGCACCTGCCGCTTGAAATATTGCTCCGCATACACCGCCGCCCATTTTCAGTGCTGTATTCGCTGCATTCACAATCGCATCTACATTCATCTTCGTAATATCATGACGAACTATTTCTAATGGCATAATTTCTTTCCTTCCCCACAATACATTTACCTTTATTTTACTTTAATTTTTTAGCAAACACCAAATACAAACTACTTAGGATATTAAACTTTAATGGAAGTAACGGATTACATTTAAGGGGGATTTTTTATGAAGTTAGGGGTTTTTACCGTTTTGTTTTCAGATAAGAAGCTGGAGGATATGTTAGGTTTTGATGCTGCAAAAGGAATTGAAGCAGTCGAACTGGGGACTGGCGGATATCCTGGTGATGCCCATTGTATAGTGGATGAATTATTAGCGGATGAAACAATGCAAAGAGAATTTTTGGAGAAAATCGGCAGCAGAGGACTGACGACTAGTGCATTAAGCTGCTATTCGAATCCGCTTCATCCCAAAAACAAATTTCAGAGGAAGCCGATGCCATGTTCAATAAAAAGGTTCTACTGGCAGGTAAACTTGGTGTTGCCGTCGTCAATACGTTACAGACACGGATTTGTCAGAAGGGGAGTTTACCTTCCATTCTTAAGAATCCACATCAAATAATTCTTATTCCTCATTTAATTACCTTTAATCTCCTTTTTATAAACAATAAGACTACTAATCTTCTAATGCTTATTTACTGTTATCGTAATTATAGTAGGAATTTACAATTAGTTGTCGAAATATTTAATCTTTAACACACAACTATTTTTTTTTTGAAAGAAAGGAGAGACTGTATGAAACGATGGAAAGCAAAGTGGGGAGCGGTACTGTTAACATTCATGCTCATGATTTCTTTAGTTCCGCAAATCCAGGCACAAACTACTCAGGAGGAGGAACTGAGTCAGCTTTTACAGGCCTATGTTCAGCAGCTGAGCGCAAATCCAAATAGCGAAGGGATGTCTGTGGGGTATGAAGTCTATTCGCTTGATGACGATAAGACACTCGCCTCATATCATTCGGATAAAACATTTGTTCCTGCCTCTGTCTTTAAGCTCCTTGTAACTGCGGCAGCCGTAAGCAAATGGTCAAAAGATATGACAATCCCGACAAAAGTTTTTATGACAGGAAATCTGAGTAATGCCGGTGTACTTAATGGAGATATCATTCTTAAAGGCTTTGGGGATCCGACACTGACAGTTGAAAAATTAGACACCTTGGCAAAAAATTTGGCAGCTCTGGGGATTCATAAAGTGAATGGCAACGTTATCGTGGACGAAAGTTATTTTGATGATCAGCGTTTAGGCGAAGAGTGGATGTGGGATGACGAGAATTACAGCTATAATACACAAATGAGCGCCCTATCCGTAAGAGAAAATACAGTGGATATTACCGTTCATCCAGGAAAGGAAAATGGTGAAAGCCCAACAATAACCATTGATCCGGCACCTGACTATGTGACAGTTGTCAACAATGCAAAAACGGTTGAAGGAAACAAAGTTTCGTTAACAATTGACCGAACACTTGGAAAAAATGAAATCGCCGTAAACGGAACAATTGGGAAAAACTATTCTGCTAACGGGTATACCCTTACACGCACGATACATGACCCGGCGCCTTTTACAGGTACCTTATTTCGTGACTTACTTGTAAAACAAGGGATTACTTTTAATAATAAATCCGCTGTAATAAAAGGCACTGTGAATGATGATGCCCGTTTAGCTGCAGCCGTCGAATCACCAAAATTAGATGATATTTTAACAGAAATGGTGAAAGAAAGCGATAATTTTTACGCAGAGATGCTCACCAAACTGCTTGGTGCCAAAGAGTCCGGCGTAGGATCTACAGCTGCAGGAGCCGAAGTGATTCATCATTTTCTGGTAAATAATTTGGGTCTGGAGGATGGTTTTATCCAAAGAGATGGCTCTGGTCTAACACGTTTGGACCACATCTCCCCTCATGCCTATATTCAATTACTAAACAGCATGTATAATGGACCGGAACGAGACCGATTTATTTCTTTTCTGCCGATTGCCGGTAAAGATGGTACGTTGAAAAACCGACTTAAGGGCACTGCAGCTGAAGGGAATGTGAAGGCCAAGACAGGCAGTATGAGCGGAGTAAACTCGCTTGCCGGTTATGTTACGGCGAAAAACGGACAAACCTTTTCGTTTTCGATTTTACTCAATGGTATTTATAAAAGTTCTTACGCAACAAATTTACAGAACCAAATTGCCATTGCTTTAGCGCAATATCCGAATTTGCCCAAGCCGCCTGCAGGCACACCTGAATCGCCAAGTTTTCCTTTGGCTAAAGAATTTGATCCAATATTAGATGATCCGGCCTTTAAAGGAATTATTAAAGGAGCAGTGATCTATTCCACAAAGAAACAGGAAGTGCTATACGCCCGCAGTCCGCAATCGCTTCTAACGCCTGGGGCTAGTGTAAAATTATTAACAACCGCAAGTGCCCTTGATAACCTTGGACAAAATTACCAGTTTAAAACAGAACTTTATACCACAGGCACCATCAGAAATGGGATATTAAACGGGGATATCATTGTCAAAGGCTATGGGGATCCTACATTAGCAACTGACAGTAACCGGCAAGTATTAGGAGGCCCAACGATGGAAGGAATCGCACAAGACCTCAAGAATGCCGGTATACATCTCGTGAAAGGAAACATTATCGTGGATAGTCAATTCTTCACGGAGGATGTCTATGCACCAGGATGGACATGGGACCATGAAAGTGAGCAATTCCAGCCGCAAATTACGGCACTTTCCGTCAATCACGGCACGGTCCGGCTCCAGTATGAGCCAGGAAAGACCGGCAAGACCATCAACGTAACGATGGAGCCAAGAGTGGATGAGATTAAAATTGTCAATACTGCCATTACCGGAGAGGCAAAAAGCAAAAATACGCTGGCAATCAAAAGAGTACGCGGAGATAATACGATTGAAATTTCGGGAACGCTCCCTGCCGGAACGGAAAAAGGCTTTAAAGATGTTTCTATCGATGCCCCTCATTTATATACGGGTTATGTTTTAAAAAATATGTTAAAAGAAGCTGGGGTAAACGTAAGTCCCCATAGTCAAGTGGTAAGCGCGGCCAAACCAGCAGATGCCAACCTGGTGAATAGCTATGAATCACCTCCACTAGCTGAAATCGTTACTTATATGAATCACCATAACGACAATTTCACTGCAGAAATGATCATTCGGTCACTGGGCGCATTGATCAATGGCAAGGGAACCTTTGATGATGGAATCGATACGGTTTATACCATGATGAATAGAGTGATTTCTACTCCATTTGACATGATGGATGGATCAGGACTAACAAAATACACGCAAATTTCGGCAGCACAAGTTGCCAGTTTATTAACAGCGGAAACACAAAAACCGACTTTCCCGATATTCTATGACTCTCTTGCGAACGCAGGTGAAGACGGCAGCTTAAAAACCGGATTAGACAACATCTCTAGTCCGCAGCTAACGGGGATTTTGGAAAATCGCGAAGACATGCCCGGACTCTCTGGATATATTAAAACAAAAGACGGCGACTTATTAGCCTTCTCACTATTACTTAACGGCTACAGCCAAACCGAAAGCAAGCAGCTCGTTAAAAACTTTGCCCAGAAACTAGTTGACATAACACAATAAAACATGATTACAAGGAGAACTATATTGACCCCTATTGGATGAAACAATTACCATTGTTCTTCAAACTTCGTGATTTATATATTCTGTATTTCATAAAAGATTTCACAGAAAAATGGGTTCAGTCCCCGGTGCGTTAAAGCTTTTTTTCACCGGGGGATTGAACCCAAAAATTAGTTTGTGAGATGTTGGAAAAGCTCAAAAGCCTCCTTATCAGTAAACCCTTCATGAACAACCTTGCCAACGGCTTGGATCATCTCTTCAGGGTAATGGGATTGGAAAATATTCCTTCCCATATCCACACCAGCTGCTCCACCTTGAATCGAGTTATAGGCTAGGGTAAGGGCATCTTTTTCTGGAATTTTCTTACCGCCGGCAACAACTAATGGGACTGGGCAAGCAGAAGCAACTTTTTCAAAATCCTCACAGTAATAGGTTTTAACAATTTGAACGCCAAATTCAGCCAGCATTCTTGTGGCTAACAAGAAGAATTGATTGGTCCGTTCCATTTTTTTACCTACTGCTACTACACCCATTGTTGGAATGGAGTATCTTGATCCAAAGTTAACAGCTCGGTTTAACTCTTCAATTGTTTCTTTTTGACCGTCAGCCCCAATAAATGTTTGAATCGCAATGGCACTCGCATTCATCTTTATAGCATCTTCAATGTCAACCACCATGGATTCATGGCTTAGGTCATCTTGGAGGACACTCGATCCAGATGAAGCTCTTAATGCAATCGCCTTATTATAAGTCGGCGGGACACTGCTTCGAATCGCCCCTCTAGTCCCCATTAAACAATCCGCATAATTTGCCAATCTAGGAATAAGCAAATCTAATCTTTCTAATCCTGAAGTAGGACCCATGAAATAACCATGATCAAACGCTAACATGACTGTTTTACCAGAGTCAGGGTTAAAGATTCTGGATAAACGATCCTTCATCCCCCAATCATAATTGTTCGCACCTTTAACATGGTAATTCCCATTGTTCGCGAAAGGAACACTCTCAGAAAAATCTTTTGCATTTTTGTTACCAATACTATCTGCCATCTCTCGCTCTCCTTCATTCCAAAATTAATAACCACGATGTAAACGATACACTCTTAAAAATCGTAGTCCTTCGTATTGTCTTTCGTAAATACAATCCGTTCTGGTAAAACGATAATTCCTGAATCATCTGCTGTATAATCGTAGCCTTGAATGGTATTCGGTTCTACTTTAACGGAACCCATATCGGGAACTTCGATAGAGTCGCCAACTTTCAGATTATTGCCTTTAGCTAACCAATACGCGACGTATACGGCAAGGGCGCCTTGATCTTTTACATCCCATAAACCATGATTGTTAATGGTTCCGTTTTCAATAAATTGTCTCATTGAATTTGGTGAAGCAAATCCTGTAATAATAACATCAGCTGCCTTTAACCCTTTATTTTCGGCTGCTTGTGCCATTGCCGGAAGAGCTGTTGAGTCTGGGCAAATAACAGCATCAATATCAGGATAAGTATCTAAAATACTTCCACCTACTTGTAATGATTTTTGTTCATTGGCATCACCAAATTGAGTCGTGACAACTTCCCATTTAGGATATTTTTCTTTAATATATTTGTTTGCATAATTAACCCATGAGTTTTGGTCTGGAACGGTTGGGCTTGAGTAGAACCAAGCAATTTTTTTAGCATCATCGGGTTTATCCATTTGTTCTGCGGCCATATCAACAAGCATTTTTCCTAGGATTTCAGGTGTTCCTTGGTTGATATAAACAGAACGATATTTAGGATCAACATCCGAATCCCATGTGACAACTTTAACACCTGCAGCTAATGCCTTTTTCAGTGCCTGATTCAAACCGTCGGAAGAGACAGACGAGATGGCAATCGCATCAGCACCGCTATTTACCGCACTATTAATGATTTGTACTTGATTGGCAACTGTACCTTCTGGAGCACCATCGTATTTTACTTTAAAGCCAACTTTCTTGGCCATTTCCTGCGCGCCATTATTACCAGATTCAAAGAAGGCATTCCCAGTCATTTTTGGTATGAAAACAACCTGAATATCCTTCGCATCTTTCTTTTTGCCGTCTACAGAAGCGCCTTTATCTGCACCGCATGCAGCGATAAATAATGTTGCTATTGCCACAAGAATCAATATTTTAATAGATTTTAATCTTCCCATTGTACGTTAACCTCCAATATTTTGTTTTTGTGGTAAGATTCTTTTCATATTAAATCTGAACTCTGGATTTATTCCCAAGAATGCGACAGACACGATAAGAAGGACACCCGTAGCTAATCCGATATACTGGGTCGAAACTCCAGCCATTTGCAAACCAACCTGCATAAATCCCAAAATAATGCTGGCTAACGCTGTCCCTACAACACCCCCTTTACCTCCTGTAATGAAAGTCCCTCCCAAGACAACAACAGTCAGAATCGGCATAAGATACTCAGCACCATAATCAGATCTTGCACTGCCTAAATAGGACGTTAATACGACCCCTGCAATACCAGCACTTAACCCTGACAAGACATATGTACTAACAATAATTTTTTTCGTATTGATGCCAGAGTACTCAGCTGTGTTTTGATTAATTCCTGTCAAGTATATATATCTGCCATACCTAGTGCGGTGCAGAAGGATATAGGCGATTACAAACATAATAATAAAAAGAAGCACAGCATGAGGGATTCCCATGACCTCCCCATTGGCAATTTGCCCAAATCCTTCAGAAAATCCGGAAATCCCTTCATAGGTACTTACACCAGACAACCCCACCAGCACAATGGCAATCCCACGATATAACAGCATGCCGCCAAGGGTCATAACCATGGCTTGAACTCTTCCATAAGCAATAAGGACTCCATTGAGAAAGCCGCATAATCCACCAATTAAAATGGCACAAATGATGGCAATCCAGATATTTATACCAGCCACTTGTGATAAGAGACCCGTTACAACAGAGGTTAACCCGATAATTGAAACTCCAGAAATATCGATTCCTCCTGTAATAACAACCAATGTGACAAAAAAGCCAATAATCGCAAGCGCAATAAAATCATTAAAACTATTTAACAAGATCGTGACATTCCAGAATCTCGGATTTATCATCCCAAACATAATAATTTCAGCAACGATTAAGATGAATAAAGTAAGGTTCCACTTCGGGATTTTCGTTAACATGTCATTCTAAGCCTCCTTTTGTAGAACTCTTGCATTTAATCTTACTTTCTTTGCCTTTTTATTAGCATGAAACGCAAGCTGGGCATCGATAACTACAATGATGATTAAGAGAGACCCCGAAATTGTATCATTCCAAAATGCTGGTACTTTCATAAAAACAAGGGCAGAATTGATCGACGTTAATATGATGGCACCTAATGCCGCCCCAATAACCGTTCCAATCCCGCCTATCAATGACACCCCCCCAAGAACGCAGGCAGCGATGACAGTCAACTCAATTCCTGCTCCGGCATTTGTGGAGACAAAGCCAATTTGGCTAACAAAGATTAAACCTGCTAAAGAAGCACAGATACCAGAAATGACAAATGAATAGGCAATATATCTTTTCACTGGAATGCCTAATGAGATGGCTCCGTCTATATTGTCACCAATAGCGGTGTAATATCTTCCCTTGCTACTCTTTGATAGGTACACCTGAACGAATATGACCCCAACAATGATGGTGACTGATAATAAATTGATTCCGAAGATGTCTATTTTTGAAAGTTCTTTAACGTTTACAGGAATATTTTCTACCCATTTCCCGTCCGTATAAATAACTTGAACTACTCTCGTAATCGAGAGTAAGGCTAAAGTCATAATAAACGAAGAAATTTTTAATTTTATCACTCCAAAACCATTAATGAGTCCAATGAATGCTCCTATTAAGAGAGCAGCAATTACAGCTAGAAAAATATTCCCCCCATCTCTTAAAATGGTTCCGCAAACGGCGGCGCTTAAGCCCAGCGTTCCGCCTACTGAAATATCTAAATTCCCAGTCAACAAGACAAAGGTCATCCCGACAGCAAGAACAATATAAAGCAAGCTGCTTTTCAGGGACTTATCGATATTTTGTAAAGATAAATAGTCAGTGTTTATGAAACCCACCACCACAAAAAGAAGGATTAAAAATAGTAAGGTTCTAAGTTCCCTTTGTTTGATTATGGTTGAAATCCTAGCCATGCCCCTTATCACTTCCTTCAAATGTTCCAAAAGCTGCTTTCATCACATTGACTGCATTAATTTCGTCTAAGTTTAGGCAAGCATTGCAGGTTCCCTGATAGACAGCATAGATGCGGTCGCTGATTCTTTCGATTTCCTCCAGGTCAGAGGAAATGAGCAGAATAGAAAATCCTTGGTTTTTTAGTTCCGTGATGATGGAATAGATGTCTCCCCTGGCTGCGGCATCAATTCCCCTTGTTGGTTCATCCATGATAATCAATTTAGGGTTCATGGAAAGGGCCCTTGCAATAACAGCCTTCTGTTGATTCCCGCCTGATAGTGATTTGATTTCATCCTCCTGGGAACTCACCTTAATCCTTAAGCGATCAATATACTGATTGGCCACCTGTTCTTCTACCTTTTTCTTTGTAAAAATACCGTGCCGTTTAATCAGTTGTGCTGTGATATTATTTCTTACAGAACTTATTGAAAAAATACCATTCAAAAATCGATCTTCAGGTATATATGCCAGCCCGCTGTCCACTGTTTCATTGATGGACAACTTTGTAATGTCTTTTCCATCAAGATAGACTTTTCCGCTCTGGATGGGAGTGATTCCGTAAATCGCTTCAGCAATCTCTGTTCTGCCAGCACCGACAAGCCCAGCAAGACCCACAACTTCCCCCTTATAAACTTCAAAACTAATATTCTTAAATCCATCGCCAACTAGGTTTTCCACTTTAAGGATCGCTTCTTCTCCCTCGTGATTGGACCTTCGTCTTTCAAACTTATCTTCGTAATGATGTTCGTTGCCTGCCGGAAGCAGGCCTTGAATCAGCATTTCTTTCGTAAACTCTTCTATTCTGCCTTTAAGCGCTACTTTTCCGTCCCTTAGTATGACTGCATGCGTGGAAATCTGAAAGACTTCATCAAGTCGGTGGGTAATATAGAAGACCCCAACGCCGGAATTCTTTAACTGCTCAATCACTTTGAATAAAGACTCCGTTTCTGAAAATGTTAATGTAGAGGTTGGTTCATCCAGAATTAACACTTTTGATTTTCTTAACAGTCCTTTAATAATCTCAAGCTGTTGTTGTTCAGCAATACTTAATGTAGCAGCGAACCGATTCAAATCAATATTCCAGCCTAATTCTTTAATGAGCTTTACAGACTCTTCCCTCACTTCATTTTTATCCTTACCAAATCCAATCGTTAGGTTTTGTTCAACCGTCATATTGGGAAATAACAGCGGCTCCTGCGGCACTAAATAAATGCCTCTTTCATGTGCTGCAAAAGGGTTCAAATGATCCGCCTTTTCACCATTAATCTCAATAACACCTGCGTCTGGTTTGTAGATCCCTGTGAGGATTTTCATTAAGGTGCTCTTCCCTGAACCATTACCGCCGATAATCGATATAACTTCTGACTCATTAAGGTCTAGTGAAATCCCTTCCAAAACTGTGTTTCGGTTAAAGGACTTCCGGATCTTTTCCATTTTCACTAAGTTCTTTGGCGCTCCCATAATACCCCCCTCCCTAGGCACCACAAATGCAACCGCTTACTTTTTTATCATTCTATTACTGATTCATACTTTTTATTAACAAACAAACATTTTATTAGCTAGTAAACGATATATATTTTTAATGATCATAAATGTAAAAATATCCCACAATGTCTTACTACATATTCCCTCGTAGATTATATGAACTAGGCATAATTTTCATTACAGTCTTATTACAATGTATAAGGGTGACTTTCTGTTCCTTTTGATTTTCAGCTAGACTAACCCAACACAATTGTTTTAACATAAAATTTTTGTTTTAAAAATAAACTGTAGAGAGTGAAGAGCATGACATATGAAAATAGCCTAATCATAAAAATCGCGTGGAAGTATTACATTGAAGGAATGACTCAAAATGAAATTGCAGGGTCTTTAAATCTATCGAGAATGAAAGTGATTAAATACCTAGATATCGCGAGAGCCAATAACATTATCCAATTTAAAATTAATCTGGATCAATTTGTTGACATCGATTTGCAAAATAAAATCAAGCAGCACTATCATTTACAAGATATTTATATTGTTCCTGCCTCTAACGAAAATCCGTTAGATTGTCTGACAAAAGCCGCCGCCCACTATATTGAAGACAGAATTACCAGCGACACCATGATAAATGTTGGGTATGGGCAAGCCGTTTCAAGAACCTTGGGACATTTAACTATCTCTACAAAGTATAAAGTCACATTCGTCTCTTTATCCGGCGGGGTAAAATTCTACATTCCAACGGCTATCGAATCGGCATCCGATTATTACACAAATCCCAATTACAACCATTACATTATGCCGGCCCCCTTATTAGCATCTACAGAACATCTCGCTAAACAGTTGATTCATGAAAAACCAATCATGAAAATCTTTGAAATGATTCCTTACTCTACGATCACGATCATTGGTATTGGAGCAGTAAATGAACGGGCCACCATAGTGAAGGAAGGATATTTAAACAAGAGTGAAATGGAAATCTTTAAATCAATGGGGGCAGCGGGAGATTTATTAAGCCAATTTTATGATAGAAATGGCAATGTCTTAGATCTTCAATTGCATAAACAACTGGTCAGTACCGATATCCATTTATTAAAATCCCTTAACCATGTTGTTGCCGTGGCTGGAGGGTTAGAAAAAAGAGAGGCCATTATCGGCGCATTAAAAGGGGGCTATATCGATGTATTAATTACCGATGAAGTCGTTGCAAAAAGTCTAATTGAATGAAATGGTCCTGATCATTAATCCCTAATCATGATCGAAAGGAAGATTGATAGCATGGAAAAGTATTTAATGGCGATTGATGCCGGAACTGGCAGTGTCAGAGTCATTTTGTTTGACACATTTGGCAATGAACTCTTTGTTACCCAATCAGAATGGACCCATCATCAAGATAAAAGGTATCCAGGTTCCATGGACTTTGATATAAATAAAAACATTGTGATTATCTGCAATCTCATTAAAGAAATCCTATCAAAGAGCAAGGTTAATCCAGAAACCATTGTATCCATTTCAACCACCAGTATGCGTGAAGCCATTGTCCTATACGATGAAAACGGGAAGGAGCTATGGGCTTGTGCCAACGTGGATTCAAGATCAAACGATGAAGTCGCGAACCTTTATAACATAAGCAATACAATCGAAGCAGATATTCATCATGTTTCAGGACAGACCTTTTCATTAGGAGCTATTCCTAGAATCCTTTGGGTGAAAAATAATATCCCCGAAACATACAACAAAGTAAAATATGTGACGATGCTGAACGACTGGATTACATATCGCCTAACAGATGTGATTTCGGTGGAACCATCTAATGGTTGTACGACTGGTCTTTTCGATATTAAGAAAAGAGTTTGGGATTCAAGTATTCCAGAGAAGGTAAATCTTAGGAATGATATTTTTCCAATTGTAAATGAAAGCGGATCCATTATTGGCCATGTTACCGAAGAGTTTGCTTCACTTACTGGATTAAGCACGCAAACTTTAGTTGTTGCAGGGGGCGGTGATGCTCAACTTGGCTGCATTGGTATGGGGGTTATCAATGAAGGAGATGCGGCTGTTTTAGGCGGGAGTTTTTGGCAATATGAATATACAACGAACCAGGTAGAAATCAATGATGATTGTAAAGTAAGAGTGAATTGCCATGCACTCCCAAATACTTGGCAATATGAAGCTATCGCCTTCTTTCCTGGATTAATCATGAGATGGTTCAGAGATACCTTTTGTGAGCTAGAAGCCTTCCTTCAAAAAGAAAGTGGAGAAAGCATTTATGCCCAAATGGAGAAAAGAGCCCAAAGTGTACCAGCTGGCTGCAATGGGATGGTCTGCACTTTTTCCGATAAAATGAATTACTTTTCATGGAAACATGCAGCACCAAGTTTCATAGATTTTAAATTTGATAGTTCATTTAATAAAGCAACCTTTTATCGAGCCATTATGGAAAATGCCGCTTTTGTCACAAAGGGGAATATTGAAGTTGTTTCCAACATTACAAACACGTCGCCGGAATTGATTGTGTTTGGAGGAGGGGCATCAAAAAGTGACTTATGGTGCCAAATTGTCGCTGACGTTCTTAATAAGCAGGTAAAAATTCCAGTTATAAAGGAATCGACAGCCCTTGGTGCTGCTATTTGTGCAGGTGTAGGAGCTGGTGTTTATCGAAGTTTTAATGAAGCCATCAATCAAGTGGTGAAATTTGAAAAAACCTTCGAACCAAACGAATCGAATCGCTTCATTTATGAGGAGTTATATAAAAAGTGGGAAGCCATTTACAAAGTCCAATTAGATCTAGCCGATCAAGGAGTTACAGACCATATGTGGATCGCCCCAGGCTTATAAAGTATACAGAGGAGGCAGACAAAATGACAGTTTTGAACGAGAATGAGCGAGAATACCGATTTGGTGATAGTGGTCCTAAATATCTTTTGAAAGGACCTAGAATGAACTTTGGTGTCGTTAAGTTACAACCAGGACAAGATTTTACAGCCCATTATCATAACATGATGGAAGAAAACTTCTTTATTTTAGAGGGCGACCTAGAAATTCATATTGACAATGAGATTTTCCAATGTAAACAAGGAGATTTTGTTCACGTTGAACCAAAAAAAGTCCACTATTTAATTAATAAGGGCGATACAGTCTTTAAAGCAGCTTTTATGCTAGCCCCTTATCAGGAAAAAGATAAGGTTGAAGTAGATTACAGGCCATATGGTAATTAACCTACTTTGTGATAAATTTTGTAAATAAACAATCGGCTGTCTAGATTGCCTCAAGGGCTTTTAAAAAAAAGTGCCTGACCCCTATTGAAGTAACCCTTTACCCCACTGGAGGTCAGGCACCCTGATTCCCATATAGCACTCTAATCAAATTTTTCATCAATAGAACAAAATGGGACAGGTATAAAGTCCCATTTTGTTTACTTATTGTGACTTTTTAAGGCTCTTAACGCTTTTTGTTCAAGTCCATTTTCACTCGCAAATTCAATATCTGCTTTTGGGAGCGCATTATTATTCTTCATATATTGGGTATTTTTCTTTTTAGCCATTTTTTCACCACCTATGTAGTTTTATGTAGTTTAATACAGTTTTTCCTTCAAGGATGTCAACTAACACTATAATGAAATCAGTAAAGTTTTTTTTGTTATCGGCACCACAATTTTAGTTTGCTTTCTTTTTTGGATTCTATGCTTTTTTGATTTTCTTCATTAACTTAGTGCTTCGCTAGTCGAAAAAAAAAAGCGCCAGGATCCATCCAATTTTTTGGATAGTGCCTGACACTTTTTTGGTGTGTTATTTTTGATTAACTTCATTTTTATCAAAGGATAATAAACGCAAATACGATAGCAAGAATAATCCGGTAATAAGCAAATGTTGAAAGTCTTACTTTATCCAACAATTTTAAGAAGCCGATACATGCAAACAATGCCACAACAAAGGCGGTTACAAATCCGATCACAAATGTTGTAATGTCTCCCGAAGTGATGGCATCCATATTTTTAATTACATCTAAACCTGTTGCCCCCACCATGATGGGCAATGCCAGAATAAAGGAAAATTCCGCCGCCGTTTTTTGGCTTGCCCCCACTAATAATCCTCCGGATATGGTGGAACCAGCTCTTGAAAATCCTGGCCAGACAGATAAGCACTGAAACAAACCAATATATAAGGCTTGCTTATAAGACAATTGGTCAAGGGTGTTGGCCGTAACTGTTGTGTTCTTTTTGTCCGCATAAATCAATAAAAAAGCGCCGACTACTAAAGCTACCAAAACGACTGTGGTAGAGAACAGAACATTTTTTATAAAATCGTGCAATACGAAGCCAACAATACCTGCTGGTAGAATTCCTAAAAATACATGAAGGAGATTAAGTCTCTGTCTATTGTTTTTCTTTATATTTAGACTCTTAAAATCTAATAGTGAAAAAAACCTTTTCCAATATAACACGACAATGGCTAGTATGGAACCTAATTGAATGACCACTTCAAATGTTTTCGCCCGATCCCCTTCAAATCCTAATAAATGACCAGTTAAAATAAGATGGCCTGTTGATGAAATTGGGAGATATTCTGTTAACCCTTCTACGATTCCCATTATAAATGCAATTATATGCTCGCTCATCAAATTTTTCCTCCTAATTAAATAGCTACCTTTTAATAATACCTATTAATAATCATAAAACAATATTAATTTTTAGTAAATTTTTCTCTGGCATTAAAAAAGACCCCAACTACTGCTGGGGCCTTGCCAATAAAAAGTATAAAATCAACCTCATTCCTGGTAACTTTGAATCATATTTGCCAAATGTGCATATGCACCACCTGCACGAAGCGCAGCAGTGACCATGATAGCTTCAGCAAGTTCCTCACTCGTTGCCTCAAGTCGCTCTGCATTTTTCGAATGTACATCAATGCAATATGGACATTGAGTAGCATTGGCAACAGCTACGGCAATGATTTCTTTAAACTTGGCGCTCAATTTCCCTTCTTTCGTTGCAGCGGCACTGAATGCTTGATAACCTTTAAAACCATCCGGGGCAAATTTCCCCAATAGGCCAAGATTTTTCAAATTAGAACGAGCATAAAGCACATCTGATGCTCCTTGGCTTTTTGCGTTATGTACATGTGTACTATGAGTAACTGCTCCGCCAGCTTCAACAGCAGCCGTAACAAATACAGCTTCGGCTAACTCTTCTAATGTTGCCCCTGCTCTTTTCGCCCCTTTGGTATGCGCATCAATACAATATGGACATTCCGTTACATGTGCAATCGCAACAGCAATGATTTCCTTTTCTTTTTTTGATAAGGCACCCTCTTTAAAAACAGACGCATCAAAGTCATTAAAGGCTTTTAATTGTTCTGGCGCCAGATCCTTTATTCGAGCAAAATGTTGTACATTTTCTTTTGGATAAAAGCTTGTTGACATGTTCAAACCACCTTTCCCATTTAATTTAATTTACCCATTTTGCCTTTCGGTAAACCGTATTTTCCTAAACAGCGCCGCTGCGACCGGGTTATCTTGGCGAGGCAGCTTCTCCAGTTTTCCTTTTTTGATTTGATGGTAAAAAAACGAAAATCCAAAACCGATAAAAATGGAAAATCCATCAAGAATCAAGGGTGGATTATTTTGTTTGTTTAAAGAAGGGTTTACATTTATTTTCCCAAACCAAATAAGGAGTGTTGACGATACTTCTTTATTTTTATAGAATTTTCTTACAATAGTTAAGAGATGGGGGCTGTACCTTGGAAGAATCGGTGTCAAGATTATTAACGGAAGAGCTTATTCAAAAGGCTTTATCATTATTTGCGGCAACAGAACAAGAACCAAAAAAGCTTGGAGATTTCGAAAATTATGCATTTGAGGTCTATCGAAATGGCATCCCTTTTGTCTTACGTTTAACTCACAGCTCCCATCGATCAAAGAATCAAATTGAATCGGAGTTGGATTGGCTAAATTTTTTATCTAATCAAAAGGTAAATGTGTGCCGTGCACTTCCTTCTATTAATGGAAATTATGTGGAAGAACTAGTTTCAGAAGACACATTCTTTTTTGCCTGCCTGTTTAAAAAGGCAAATGGCAAAAATGTACGAACAGAAGATTTTAATGATACTTTGTTTTACCAATGGGGAAAGTTAGTTGGGGAAATGAATCATGCTACAAAAAACTATCAAAAACCAGTTCATATCACCAAACGACCTGAATGGGACGAAGAAGATTTAAATTTAATTGAAAAATTTGTTCAAAGTGATGATAAAGAGGTAATCGAAAAAGGAAAAGCATTACTTCAACAAATTCAGGAACTTGAAAAAAACCCAGACTCTTACGGATTAATCCATTCTGATGTTCATTCAGGTAATTTCTTTGTAGAAAATGGCAAAATTGAGGTATTTGATTTTGATGATTGCTCCTATCATTGGTTTGCAAGCGATATTGCGATTCCGATTTATTATGCCGTTTGGTTTAAAATGGCCTTTGATAGTAAGGAAGAACGATCTGAATTTGCCCAAAACTTTGCTAGGCAATTTTTAAAAGGATACTACGAGGAGAACTATCTTGATCCCTATTGGATTAAACAATTACCATTATTCTTCAAACTTCGTGATCTAACGTTATATTCAGTCTTCCATAAAAAAGAAGACTTATCAAAGGCTAGTGAGCGTTTACTAAAATTAGTAAGTGATATTAAAAACCGAATTCTTTTGGATGAAGCGATTGCCGATTTAGATTTTGAATTGATAATAAAAGAAATTGAAAAAGTAAAAAAATAGATAATCGATGAGAAGATTTACTGAGAGAAGAGGAAATGAAAATTTGAAATGAGGTTGGAAGAATGTTAGAAAAATTCCCTGTTTATATGACAGCTTTTAAGCAAGAAAGAATGATTAGCGTATACCTTCCGGAAAGCTACAATAATGAAATTAAACGATATCCCGTCCTCTATATGCATGACGGGCAAAATGTTTTTGAAGATGAAGGTGCAATTAAAGGAATATCCTTAGGGATGAAAGACTACCTAGATGAGAACGGTCTAGAAATCATCGTCGTGGGGATTGACCAAAATCCCGAGGGAGAGGAAAGAGTCAACGAATACTGCCCATGGGTGAATGGTGAAATCAGCAAACAAATATTAGGTTATGCCAGTCCATCAGGCGGGAGGGGTGAAGATTATCTAGATTTTCTGGTAAATGAACTGAAACCATTTATAGACCAGAAGTATCGGACGCTTAAGAACCATACTTCGATGGCTGGAATCTCATTAGGCGGTCTCATTTCGACTTATGCTGCCTGCCGTTATCCGTCTATTTTTAAAAGAATTGCAGCTATTTCGCCTGGTTTTTATCGAAACCAAGAGGAAATCGAGAATCTATTAAGGGCCTCCGACCTGTCCCCCATCGAGAAATTCTATATGGATTTTGGAACAAAAGAAGTCGGCGAAGATGATGAAATGAATAAGGTATTCCTCGATCTAACGAACCGAGTCGTTGACATTTTAAACGACAAAAAGGCAAATCTTCATTTTCAATTGATTGAAGATGCCGAACATGCCTATCTATTTTTTAGAAAAAGAGTCCCTGCAATATTATCATACTTATTTTCAGATATTGATATGAAAAGTGAAGGTGCACTTTAATTAATCTAAAAAGGTATGGCTGAATAAACGCCATACCTTTCCCTTTTCGATTACTTTCCGAAAAGGTTAAATTCGAAATTATCTGTAAGGGCATTTATGATGGTTGTCACGTCATCATGATTGGCGGTTCCCTTTTCCGCTTTTTCATGGATTCCTTCAAGTACTTCTTCTATTTCTTTCAGCTTTTTTACCACTACCTTCTTTACCTTTTTTGCTAAAAATGGAGCTTCTTCTTCTTTAAACTGGTCGATGGACTTCATAACGCGATCAATTTCTTTTACAATTAGCTCCTGGTCTTTTGATGTCAGGGTTTCTTTCTTTTCAAGTTGTTTCAATTTTTCCTTCGTCGAATCGAATTGATTGCCAAGTTCTTCTGCTTTATCAGCAAACTGCTCCGATTTGGACGTATCCAAACCAACATCTACCGAGCATCCAGTTAACATAAAGGCCACTATCATCATTGAGAACATCATTATTTTTTTCATTTACCTATACCTTCCTTCAGTTAAATTATAATTTTTTCCTAAAAAACTTAAACTTGAGCTGCTGATAATTCCACCCTTTGCAAATTGTTCATAACTTCATTTCTATTCCTCCTTGAATGCTCGACAGCCATAGCATCCAGCATTTCCCTCTTCATCACACCCTTAACTTTAAAGATAAAAAGTCACAACGAGAAGGTTCCATAAGTCACTAATGCGGTCACATTTAGTCATAAAAAATAAACCTCTCGCAGTGAAAGGTTTATTTTTTCGATATTAAGCTTTCGTCAATTGCTTTCATAATCGCCGATGACCTATTTTTAACATTTAACTTTGAATAGATGTTCGAGATGTAATTCTTTACCGTACCTAATGATAAAAACATCATCTCTGCAATGGCTTTATTGGCTAAACCCTGTGCTAAATATTTTAACACCTTCCGTTCCTGTTCATTTAATTGATAAGGATTATTGCTAGAAAGTTCGTGGTGATCCTGCATGGCAGACTCCCCGCTCATCGTTTGGAAAACTTCCTTCGCAAGCTGCTGCGGTACAAGGGAACCGCCATGGTAGACTAATTCAATGCCTTTTATTAAAAACTGCGGATCGACAGCCTTAAGGATATAGCCCTCCGCCCCGGCATTTAAAGCATTCCGGACAAAGGTAATATCTTGAAAGGTGGTGAGAATAATAACCTTCACTTCCGGCCAGCGTTCTTTAATTTTTTCGGTAGCCTGAACACCGTCCATAACCGGCATTTGAATATCCATTAAGATGACATCAGGCAGCAGGCTTTCACATAAATGAATGGCTTCCTCCCCATTTTCCGCCATGCTAATCACTTTAACGTCAGCGATGCTTTCCAAGACGATTCGTAAACTTTTTCGAATCAGTTCCTGATCTTCCACAATCATTATTTTTATCATATCGTTCTAATCTCCTTCTTTACCAACGGGATGGTACACGTGATTTTGGTTCCTTGATTCGCTTTGGAATGAATCTTGAAAGTGCCATGAAGCGCAGATAATCGATCATTCATCGAAACTAACCCAAATCCTGGCGTTAACTCATTTGAACCGATGCCATTATCCTGCAATTGAAACATAACCGACTCCTCTTGAAAAAATAACCTAGCGGTAACATGACTCGCTTCTCCATGCCGCTTTGCATTCGTTAGAGACTCCTGTAAACAGCGGATCAAGGTAAATTTAATCCTCTCTCCCATTCCCTGCTCGACACCTTCAATGGTAAAATCAACTTTTGTCCCGGTATGCTTCCTAAAATCATCGATAACACTATGGAAAGATACCGACAAGGGTTGATGGTCTTCCATCGGTGATAATTGATGGATTGTGTTTCTTACGTCATCTAATCCCTTTCTCGCCATGTCAGAAATTTCTATTATACTCATTTCTACTTCCACTTTATTTGCTTTTATCAGATAGGGCAGGGCATCCAAACTGGTGATTACGGATGTGAAGATATGCCCAACGGTATCATGCAAATCCTGGGAAACTCGATTTCTTTCCTCCATGATGGTCAATTCCTCAATTCTTTTCGAGTACTGCTCGAGCGTCCGATTTTTTTCTTTTATGGACTCAATCAACACTTTCATTTTATTGTTTAGCACAGTCACTCTTCCTAACGAAAAGCCGAACCCGTAGAAAATACAAATATTAATAAATTCACCGAAAATATTATTCTCAAATGTGAATAGACCCCCTTGCCATGCACCGGAAAAGAAAAGCGCCAACCCAATTAATGGGCCGATCCACACTAACGGTTTCCGTTGGCAAGCATAGGCAATGGTGATGAACGGGAGGTATAAAAAATCATAAATATCAGATTCACCAAACTGATTCATCAATAACAGAAACAAACTTCCTGTTAATAGGACTTCGGCAACAAGATAATAAGGAAATTTTATAAATCCAGGCCGGTAAAAGAGGTAGGGAACAAGGTAAATCGCAATAAACCACAGAAAAAACAGCCACTTTTTGGTGTCATCCGTGTTAACTTCGATGACCATACTTGCATTAAAATAAATCCAAAACGTTCGCACGAAAAAGAGAAAGGTATCGAGCCAATTCCATTTTCTATTTTCGATAGGTACCTTCACTTGCATCAACATCCTTTTAATAACTTCCTATTCTCTTATTATCTTATTTCCAAAATATTACTTCAAGAATTTTTTGCATAACTTGATGTTACTTATTTCTAGCTAAAGGTAACTTACCAATATGACTTTAAGTAAATAAAGTAAGTGTAAGCAATGCAAAACAAACAAATAGAAAAAGGATGATGAAAATGAAAGTAGGCTTAACACGAATTGTTACGATTTGCCTGATCAATTTTTTGCTCAATTATTTACTGTTGTTCCCATTAGGATTGTTTAAGTATATAGAGACCCAGGATCTATCCATGTTTGCTCTGATCGGTATTGTGGTGAGTGCCATTCCAGCGGTAGCCACACTGATGTTTTACAAATTTATTGATAAAAGACCCATAAGTACCTTAGGGTTTAAGATGAAAAAAGCAGACGTAGTTTTCTCAGTTCTTTCAGTAACAATTACGGTTGCTCTGTATTTTGTTTATATTCTTATTTCTTCACATGTTGGTGTCGTTTCAGCAGAATGGAATGTAGCGGCATTTTCTAAGGGTAGTTTTTATTTCCTTTTGTTCTTAACTTTTATCTCTTGGTTTATTGCGGCTTTTTATGAAGAAGTACTATTCAGAGGATATTTCGCAGCCAATCTAAAGTTTTTAAGCCCGGCAAAATTATATATCGTAACAAGTATTATATTTATGGTTTTCCATATTTTCAGAGGATTTCCCCTTATCGATAATGTAATTTTAATGGGGATGAGCTGTGTGTTTTTATATATTTACTTAAAAAGCGGATCACTGTTACCTTGTATTTTCGCCCATTTAATCTTTAATCTTACAAGCACACATCTCGTCGGAACAAGCGACATCGCCATCCTACAATATACAGGAAATCCCGGCATCCTAAACCTAATCATCATCATCACCTATGCAGTCGCCCAAATTATCCTAGCAAAAGCAATCTACCAAAATAAATATCCAGAAATCAACTTTGCCAAGCTCACAACATGAGTAAGGGTGTCAGGCACCATGTGAAAATTTCACATGGTGCCTGACACTTATCAAGAAACATGTTATGAAACCCCTTAAAGGGTCTTGGATTCCAGACGAAATCCTTCGACAACGACTTCTTCATCTACCTCCAGCAATAGGCACCGTTTTCCTTCGTATGTGATGTATTTTACATTTTTCAGGTCCTTCGGGTTGATGGTTACATCTGCCAATTTGGTACTAATTTTGATCGTTTTCGGAATTAAACTGCTTGCTTTAAATTCATGTTTTTCATCAGCTACGACACTTTTGAAAGCATGTTCCACTTTGGCAGTATCCACGTTTTCGACGCCGCTGACCGTTAAAATGCGTTCGATATCACGCTGATCTAAAGTTGGAGTTTCACTTTCTTCCTTTTCCTGATTCTCCTGTATCACTCGATCAATTTCCTCATATACATTCGAAATGACCGCGGAGTCCACTTCGTCACCGATTACTTCTTTTAAAATAAAGTCAAAACAGTCTTTATCGTCTTGGGCAGTCATAATGTCTTCACAATCAAGGACCTTTTCAATAAAGGTGAAATCCGGCTGATTCACTTTCCCTGCACAATAAAGAATATGGTTTACATCGGCAGCATTGTCATTGAAAGCAGGGAACAGAAACCCTGACAAAGGAGAGTCTAAATTAATAATCGGGTCAACGACGTTATAGGACTTGAATTCTTTTTCGATATAATCAAACAGCAAAGCTTTTTTCGGTAGATCGGTTCTATTAAGACTGCAAAGGATAAACTGATTAGAATATACCTCATCGTCCCCGCCTTCTTCAGATTCCAGATTCCTTTTCCTGGTCGGCTTCCGGTATTCTCCCCGAATAAATGTCACCACCGTATCAAATTCGTAAACAGCATGGGCAAACATTTTCCCGACGATTTCCAGCATGTTATCCTGCCAATCTTCCGAGTCCGCTCGTATTCCTTCAAAAAGGATTGTTTGTGTACTGTAGTCCACATCCCGACTAAATTTCAGTTCAAACAATTTGGCATCAAGATGGCCAGTCAAAACCTTTTTAAAGTTTGTTAAAAATAATTCTTGTGTTTCCTGCTCTAACAATTGAAATGGCCGACTAACTTGATGATAAATTTCGCCGGATTCTTTCTTCACATAAACATTGAAAATCTCTCGAATATCCATAAGATGATTGTCCAACTTAAATTGCTTGCGGATATTAGCGATGTCTTTTTTATTCATTTGTCTCAACTCCCATTCCTGATTATACCGTTTAGACAACAGAATCTCTAATTCTAATTTCCGTTAAGTGAAAGGCAATAATTTTGCAAAAAGTGTCTCTTTTATAATTGGCCCATTTCTTCTATACTATTAAAGTAATCTATAACAGATTGGGGCGCCTATCTTGAAAACAATTTTATCGATTATTTTATGGCTGCTCTCGCTTGTAGCTGTGCTAATTTTCACTTTCGCTTTTTTTATTTTCATCTCATTTATTCAAGTTAAGCTGATTGTGCCCGATAATTATATCTTGTGGATTTTCAAATTCCCTACTGCAAAATTGATATTCATTTATGAACTATACCCCATGTTTATTTTTTTCTGTTTATTTAATAAAGATTTCAGAAAGAGCTCTATCCGTTTTCTCAAAAGGCATCGAAAAATCTTTTTTCCTGTCTTTAGCATCTTTAACGTCATTTTATTGTATGTGATCGTCACGAACGTTGCTGTGATTACAAAAGATAAAATTATTGACTATTCCTTTCACTCTCCACAGGGAAACATTTACAGCTTCAAGGATATCAAAACTATTAATACGGGCTTGTATGGAAAAAAACAGTATTTGGGGCACTCAAAAGGTGATTTCTATTACATCATCGAATTAAAAGACGGTACTACAATCGATTTAGCTGAAGATGGCGGAACGATGAAGGACGAAGATCTCCGGTTTATTCTTGAAAGACTCGATAAACAATTCGTTCAAATGGGGATTCCCAAAAAGGCAAGTACGGCCAACTTTAACTACACCAAGAAGAATTTAGATAAAATCTATACCGATAAAATCCGAAATATTTTAGAAAATACTCCGTGATGGGAATCCAAAATGGGGTCAGCAATCTGCGGTGCTTTTTGTTTGAAAAAATAAAAAAGCACCGTCCGTTAACCTGAACTAGCGCTCTGCTTGGGTAGTGCCTGTCACTATTCTCCATTTATATCCATAATCGTTAATTTATGTGCTTCAGCATTCTCCTCATACAATATTTTTGATGTTCCAATCCTTAGTAGTATTTGCTACCTCTGCCAAGGAGAAAACCACCCTTTCTTTCCTACCTAAAACATTCAACATCATTTTTTTACTTTTATTTTCTCGGGTATAACCGTCCAGTATGTAGGATCTTCTAAGCCGAGTCGCCAAATCCCGATTCCTTGTAAGTTATATTTTTCCACAAGGTTTAGCTTAAACCGTAGACTTTTACTATTCTCAAACCATGCCTGGTGGCTATGGTTTTGTTCATCGACATAAGCGAAATGAGGTGTTTGCGAACGGGAGTCCCACAAAACTTCAGCTTTATATTTGGTTTTATTCCCCATTAACAGTGAATAGGAGCTATAGGAGCCTTTGTTTGCTGTTGTGTCCCAGTCCCATCCATAACCAGCGATACCTAGTAAAATTTTTGATGGTGGTACTCCTTTTTTCAAAGCATAACGAATTGTTGTTTCTGTCCAATCCACCGATGCCGTTGACCCGGGTGTTGTATTTGCGTTGTGTTCATCGTAGGTCATAATCATTAACCCATCTGCAGCTAGACCAAGCTTTGCGTAATCAAACCACGGTGACCACGGATTTGCACGCGAATCGCCAGTATTTGCCGGGACTGAAACCGTAACTACTTTTCCATCACGATGCAGCGCATCACACAATTTTTTTATCATCAAACTAAAGGAATCTCGGTCAGTCAAATACAAATTTTCTATGTCTATATTTACACCGTCATAACTGAACTGATTTATTTCATTTCGTAAATTCTGAATGAAAACATTGCGGTTATGATCGTTATTGATGACATTACTCGCCACTTGTTTGCCCTTCTCCATGGTTTCATAAAAGAGGTTGTGAACAACTAGATAAACCTTCAGATGTTTATCATGTGCTCTCTGGATAACCATTCTCTTATGATCTGCTGAAACTGAATCAATAAGACTCCCTGGACGCTTATCATCAAGCTTGTACCAAAATGGCGCAATGCTGCTTAAATTGGTGAATTGCGAATTAACTGTAGGTTGAGAACTTGGAAAATTTCCTTCCTGCTCTGTATAAAAACCTAAAACTTCACGAGGAGTTTTATTTTCTGGGCTAACTTCTTTTCTTTGTGTTTGATTGCAGGATGACAATAGTAAAAAGACCATGTTTAAAGAAATTATTGTGAATAACCGATAACCGTTTCGCGACATCTATTACACACACCCACTTCACAAATTTGTTTATTCTTAAGTTGGTGAGAAATATTGTAATTTATTCAAGTCATATTATCTTTATATCGTGGCACCTTTCAATCACTGACGCTCTCCCATCCAAAAATCGAGTGGGTTCCACCGTAAACTGTGTGTTGCCTGGCAGCATTGTTTTAAGTGGAACAAGAAACCGTTGAAGTAGGTCTATACTGCAAAAGGGCTCAGCATCTTGTTTTGAGTTTACATAATATATTTATGTTTAATAACTCTGTGCCTCACTTGCGCAATAATTGACTAATGTTCTTTAAGGTATATAGTCTGGCCGTAAAGAGGAATAATTCGTTGTAGTTATTGGTTACATATTCATCGATAATGGTGATACCTTGTCGAAATTGGTCAACAAGATAATAGGTGTACTTTTCATCCCAAGAAAACTTATTTATTCTAAGGAGCTCGTCGGCAATTATTTGAAACTTAAACTCTTCCATCCAGAGTTTAAGTTGATATATTTTATCTTTGTTTGTATAAAAGTTGGTTTCCGATTGATAAGCCCTTTGGACATATTGAATAAAATCATTAACATGTTCAGCCAGCATATTTGCTTTTTGCATCTCGAAGTTCATAAGCCCCTCTCCTTAATGTCTAAAAATTGATTGTGTTTCTAAGAAGAGTTTATGTTTTGGGACTATGTTGTAATACCAACTTATTACGGGTATTAATCTACTTCCCTGTCTCCGCCAATCGGTGAGTTTTTTTATAGGGTTATGAAATGACAAAAATCGGTAGCAATTACCCGAACAAAAGACTAGGCACAGGAACTGTTCTATAAATTACAGCCTTCTTCAAGTAAAGGATCATGATTTTCAACAAACGGCGGAAAGATAGAAGGGTGAAGGATACATGCTATCTTATTTAAACCAAGTAATAATCTAGGTGATGGTCTGCAAAATAAGGATTCCTCTAATATATATAACTGATTATTTTTAATAGCGTCCATTTGCCTCGAATCTGGACGTTTTAGAATTACTTTTGGATTAACCTTTTCCGTTTGTACACCAACCCATATAATGCAGATAACATCAGGATTTCTTCTTTTAACTTCCTCCCAATCTGTTTGGACACTGGCTTGAGTCTTATCTCGGAAAACATTCTTCCCTCCTGCAAGCTCACTAATTTCTGTTAACCAATTGGTAGCTCCCGGTGTAAAAATAGGTTTCGCCCACCATTCCCAATAAATCGTTTTCGGCTTTTCCACTTTCTTGGACAATGAAAGGTAGGTATCGAGCAGTTGATTGTATTTCTCGAATAAAAGCTTTGCTCTCTCATTGGTATTCGTCGCTTCGCCTACAACCAATAGGCTCTCTCCAACCTCTGATAAGGTCTTAGGATTTGGGACGATGATAAAGGGTATATTTCTCTTCTTTAGCTCTTCGATATTTCGCTCCATTCCAGGTACAGAAAGAGAGGCTAGCACTAAGTCAGGCTCCAGCTGTTCAACTTTGTCCATATCAATTTTCAAATCAGGACCGAGCCTTGGTAATCCCTGAATATCCTCCGGCCAATCGGAGAAGTCATCCACACCAATTAGCGTAGAGGTTAAACCTAAGTAAGCGACTAATTCTGTATTACTTGGACAAATGGAAATTAATTTCATCAATAACCCTCCCTATTTTTTCATCTAAATGAAAAAATTATTTCAGTCTACGTGCTAATCCATTCCAGACGTAGTCTACTTGATCTGAAAGCTGTGCTGCATCCTGGGCAATCCAGCCTGCAATATCTCTTAGCCTTCTATCCTTCTTTTGAAGCGGGACAATTCCTTTCCCCATTTCTAACATAATTAGAACAATTTTATTTTTTCTTCTTTGCTCCTCCTCGAAGAGTGTTTGAAAAAGAGCATTATATACGCTTCGAATGTCATCATTATTTTCACTAGTGGTAAGCTCATCGGCAATCCATTTTTCCCAGCCCTCAATCACTAATGTTGTCCCATGAAGCCAGCGGGTTTCCCAATCTTCTATCCGATCTTCTTGATAGGCAGACACCCAGCTGCATGTTCCTATCGTATCCTTTACTATTTTTCTTTTTCCTGAGAAGGCACCGCCGATAACGAGCTGCATACCCATTCCTCCTTTTGCCTTTGTAAGGTTAGTCGAATTCCCTGACCATGGGATATGGATAGATCCCAAAAAGACATCGACGGTACAAACCGCGAGACAAGATAACGGATAACGCCACCATGGGTCATTAGTAGAAATTGCTTTTTCCCATGGGGAGTGGTTTCCAAACTCTGTTTAAATAAGTCCTGAAAAAAGGAATCTATTCTGTTTTTGAATACATCAGATGACTCTCCATTGGGTATCGAGCCTTGCTCCCAATTATCAAGCCAATCCTGATACGTTTTATCGTCTTTTAACTCGTTGTACGTTTTTCCCTCCCAGTCGCCAAAGTTCACTTCTCGTAATCTAGCATCGACAGAAATGGGTACGGGAATGTTTAAAAACGCTAAGGTTTCCTGACAACGACGTAAATCACTTGTAAAGGCATGGTCAAAACGTTGTTCCATCAACTCTTTTTGAAGCATTTCAAGCTGAGTGAGTTCGCTTTTTATTATGCTTCGATCAGTATGTCCTAAATACCTTTTCTCCCGATTCCAATCGGTTATCCCGTGACGAACGAGAAATAAATCCATGTCATCGCAAGTCCCCATAACTCGCCTCCCTCTATTGCTGTACCTAATAAATCTCCATTTGTTCCTTTAAATAGATTTTTTACCCACGCTCCAAATAATCCAATAAACACAATGTATCCTGGCAGTAAATAAAGGAGGGCAGGTAAGAAGCATAATGGGAAAATTACTGAAATGATGGCAAACAAACAATCCTTTTGATTTATATTCTTCCGCCACTCCCATGCCAAGCCCTGTTGCTTTGCGGTAGGTAAATTGATCATTAAAACAACCGCTCCTAACCGGGAAAAAGCGAGAATGAAAATAAACGAATACAGAGGAATATCTGATTGTAACAAAAAATAAATCAACAGCGTTTTCCATGCTAGTAAAAACAGGAGGGCAATAATTCCAAAGCTTCCTACATGGGAATCCTTCATAATCTCCCACTTTCTTTCAAGGGGAGCATTCGAGCCTACTGCATCTGCGACATCCATCCACCCATCTAAGTGCAACCCCCCTGTTAACCATACCCATAAGGAAAGAATAAGGAAGGTCATAACAGCTAAAGGAAGATAGGATTCTAGTGACCATGCAATAGCGGTGAGGATGGAGCCAAGTACCGCTCCGACAAGCGGATAACTTCTGATTGCCCATCTACTTGTCGTTTTATTCCAAGGGCTTTGAAGGGGAATAGGGATCCTTGTCAGAAATTGGACAGCAAGTATAAAGCCAAAGCCTATTTGCATCATCACTTATCCCCCTTCCAATAAGTTGGAATCCCTGCCTGAACCCCTACTACTAGCTCTGATTGCTCGACAATGGTTTGGTGTAGTCGCTGTAAAGAATATATATATGTAAGGATTACTTTATCCGAAAAGGGAATCCCTTCATTCACATCATTGGAAACAATCAGCAAGTGAAATTGCTTTTCACGTGCCAGGCTTAACCAGCCGTTGACGGTCATTTCTGCCTTTTCCAAACTGTATTCCCGCTCAAACATGACATTACTTAACCATATGGTTAAACAATCTATGAGAATAACATCCTCTTTTTTGCAGGTTGAAAGAATCCGTTCAAGATCAAAGGACTCTTCAACTGTTTTCCATTCCTTTCCTCTGTCTTGCTGATGTATTTGAATGCGTTCGACCATCTCTTCATCACTTGTTTTTGCAGTAGCAATGTAATAAAGAGAGCCTCTTTGATTTTCCTCGTTGCCTTGGTTATATAATGAAAGAGCCGTTTGCTCTGAAAAATGACTTTTACCCGACCTCGCACCACCAGATATAAAGATAATCACGATTCCTCTCTCCAATTTTTGAGAATAGCTACCAATCGTTGATTCTCTTCCTTTGACCTGATTGCAAACCGTAGGAACTCCCCCTTTAGACCTTTAAAATTTTCCGTATGTCTTGGTAAGATTCCGTGTTTTACCAAAAAATAAAAAAGCTCCTCTGTTCGGTTTGGCTGCTTCTTATCTTGTAAAAGGTAAAAGTTTACCTGGGTTGGGGAAAGATAAAAATCCATTGGTGGTAACGCCTCAGATAAGTACTTGGATTGTTCACGAAGCCACGCTTTTGTATCCTCGACAAAGCTTTTATCTTCTAGTAGTTTTGGAACAGCAGCGTCCACTAACGAGTTAATACTCCATGGAAGTTGTTCATTTTTCAAAACGCGAATGATGCTTGGATGTGCCATCAGATAGCCTATTCTTAGCCCAGGGATTGTATACATTTTTGTTAACGAACGTAATAATATTAAATTTGGGTAAGAAGCTAGCCATTTCGATAGACTAGGAGTGGAGGCTGGCAGAAAATCGACAAAGGCTTCATCCACCACTACATATGTACCTGTTTTTTTACCTTCCGTTAGCAAAAGCTGCAAATCCTTTTCAGCGATAACCGTTCCTGTCGGGTTATTGGGGCGACAAAGGAAAATAACATCCTTTTCCTTTAGCTTTTCACGAATAAAAGGCATCGGTAAGGCAAATCCGTTTGTTTGCTCATAAAAAACATCTTCCACCTCGATATGGTAGTGCTTGCAGGCGCGTTCATATTCCACGAAGGTGGGCTGCACTATCAAGGATTTTCCTTTTTCGAAAAATTTTGCAACCAAGAAAATAGCCTCTGCTCCTCCATTTGTTAAAAGGATGCTGTCTTGTTCGATTTCTTCATGATTTGCAACGGCTGCACTGCTTTTGGAATATGATGGGTCTGGATAACAGGTAACGGTCTCATAATGATTTGTTAAGGTCTCCTTTAACCAGGAAGGTGGACCTAATGGGTTTAAATTCGCACTAAAATCGAGTAATTCCTCATTTATATTAATATCTAAAAGTTGCTTTATAGATTCTGACTTGCCACCATGGTTGGGCCACTTCATCACTTCACCTCATTTTTAACTATCTAACCAATAGGAGGAAACATACACCGATAACAAGAAATACCATCCATCCCCCATGCATATATACGATGGCTTTTCTGATATCAGAAAGCAAAAACCCCCTTAATGGATCGCCCATTGTTGCCCTTACCGATTTTTTCCCGCGATAATAATTTATTCCACCTAACTGGATTCCGATTAAGCCGGCGACCATCGCCTCTGACCAGCCACTATTTGGACTTGGGTGTTTCCTAGCATCCCTCTGTGTGATTTTCCAGCCATTTCTCGTTTTTGATCCTTTTATAACAAAGGCCGCAAGCCACATCGAAAAGGAAGTGATTCTAGCAGGCAGCCAATTAACTAGATCGTCAAGTTTTGCTGAGGCCCACCCAAATTCCATATATCTGTCATTTTTATATCCCACCATGGAATCCAATGTATTAATAGCTTTGTAGGCCATCGCAAGCGGTGCTCCACCGATGATTGCCCAGAATAATGGTGCGGTTATGCCGTCGACTGTATTTTCGGCCACTGTCTCCACTGTTCCTCTAATCATTTCACTCTCTGATAAGCTCTCCGTATCACGCCCGACAATCATACTAAGCTTGCTCCTGGCTTCGACTAAATTCCCTTTTTCCAAAGGATGCAGGACACTTTTAGCAGCAGACGAAAGACCTTTTGCCGCTATTGTTGTTGAAATTAGATAAATCTCAATCAAAAGACCAACAACCCAATGCAAGTGATAGGCGAGAAAGAGAAGACCGTGGGTGATAACAAATACTATCAATACGACGGTAATCGTAAGAGCGATTCCTTTTCTTTTTCTATTTTCACCGTTATTCCAGCTTTTCTCTAAATATGTGATTAGTTTCCCCATTAGGATGACAGGGTGTGGAAACAGTCGGGGATCTCCAATCCACAAGTCTACTAGAATAGCAGCAACTAAGATAAATACTGGATCCTGTAAAAAACTCATTAGTTCTGTCCTTGCTGGAAATCTGTCATTAATTGATAAATTCGAGCCAACTTGATATTTTCTCGTACCACTTGTGCTAATAAATCAAAGCCGTCTTCCCTTTTCTTGGCAAACGAAGCGCGATGATAAATTGGTTCTAACCCTTTTTTTAACCTAATCTCATTAAGAACAACCTCTCGGAATTGATCATTATGAAAGATACCATGAAAATAAGTGCCGATCAGTTGCTTGTCCACTGTAATCGTTCCTTCGCTTCGATCCGAGAGCTGAATAAAAGGGCTGAACTCCTCTTGGAAAAATGACTCACCCATATGAATCTCATACCCCGTTACGGGAATCTGTTCCTCTCCAAATCGTGCCAACCCTTCTGAGTGAATCGTTGTCTTAGTTGGAGTCATCGTGGTTTTCATCGGAATCAGTCCTAATCCCTCCGCCATCAAGCAGGAGGATTCAATTTCTTTCTGATCCTCAATGCTCGTCCCTAACATTTGGTATCCACCACAAATACCAACAATCATCGTATCCTTCTGAACTAAATCCATGATCCGATTGGATAAACCTGAACTATGTAAAAACATCATATCCTCAATTGTATTTTTACTCCCAGGTAAAATAAGTAAATCAGGATTTCCTACCTCTTCAACTTTTCGAACAAAACGAACATGACAATCCTTTTCCTCAAACAAAGGATCGATATCGGTAAAATTAGAAATCCTTGGATGACGGATGACAGCTATATCTATGTCCTTTGAAGGATCCATTTTTGACGTATAGCTGTCTAAAACAACCGAATCCTCTGCTTCAATAAATAAATCATCGATATAAGGGACAACTCCTAGAATCGGAACCCCGGTATATTCCTCAAACCAAGTTAATCCTGGCTGTAATAAGGATACATCCCCTCTGAATTTATTGATGATGACACCGATGACTCTTTGTCGATCCTTCGGTTCTAGAAGTTGTAAGGTTCCTACTAAACTAGCAAAAACGCCTCCCTTTTCAATATCCCCAACGAGAATCACCGGTGCATTCGCAATTTTTGCTACCCGCATATTAACAAGCTCGCGATCATTTAAATTAACCTCAGCAGGACTGCCTGCTCCTTCAATAACAATCCGCTCATAGCTTGTAGATAAATTATCGTAGGATTCACTAATTAACCTTAAGCCTTGTTGAAAAAAATCCTCTCGATATTCCCCAGCCTTCATGTTTTTAAAGGGCTTCCCGTGAACAATGATTTGTGAGTTGTAGTTTCCACTTGGCTTTATTAATATGGGATTCATATCGGTTGTCGCAATAATACCTGCAGCTTCCGCCTGAACTCCTTGTGCCCGACCGATTTCCTTCCCATCTACCGTAATATAGGAATTTAAAGCCATATTTTGTGATTTAAATGGTGCAGTTTTAAAACCATCCTGAACAAATATCCGGCATAATGCGGTCACAATGGCACTCTTTCCAGCATCTGAATGGGTACCTTGAATCATTAGCGGAAAAGCCTTTTTCATACACAGTAACTCCTCACTTTTCTCTTAGATACCAGCAGACCAAAACTGCTGCCATCCTTAAAATTCGATTCCTTTTACAGCAGGTATCCCCTCATCGTAGTAATGCTTTTCCGCTTCAATCACAGAAACGAGATCAGCGATTTCTTTTATTTCCTGCTTCGCATCCCTTCCTGTAATGCAGAGATGGACATGCGCAGGTTTATTTTTAATTAATTCTATGACTTCATTTAAAGGTAATACATCGTCAATGGGAAAGGTGTCTATCGATAAGGCATTGTTAAGTTCATCTAAAATGACTAAATCGTATTCTCCGCTCATGACAGCTTCCTTTGCCTTTGGCCAGCCAATTCTCAAGGCTTCTCGATGCTCCTCAGGCGTTTTCGTCCATGTAAAGCCAATGCCAAGCTGGACCATCTCAACACCCAGCTTTTTCAAGGCAATTTGTTCTCCATAGGAACGCTGCGGTGATTTAATAAACTGAAAAATCCTTACGTTAAACCCTCTGCCTACACCTCTTAGCGCTAACCCTAAAGCAGATGTTGTTTTCCCTTTTCCATGACCTGTATACACTAGTGTTAAGCCTTTTTTCTTCACATTTTCTTGTTCCATATTATTGACCTCCTCTGTTTTGTAAAGGCTCTGTTAGACCTGTCAGTTGATATCCGCTCCAATCAACATAGTTATTAAATCAACAATGTCCTATAACAGAACCTTTGTAAAAGTAGTTTACCTTTTCGTTGATACCCCGGCAGAATCAAATGTGGCCATTTCTTTTAGCATCAATGTAGCCGATTGAATAAGCGGATAGGCAATGGCGGCACCCGTACCTTCACCTAGTCTGAGTCCTAAATCAAGAATTGGTTTCTTGCCTAATAATGAAATCGCCAATTGATGTCCTGGTTCAACGGATTGGTGCGTCACAATCATATAATCAGCGCTATTTGGAGAAATCTCTTTAGCAAGCAATCCTGCGATTGTACAAATAAATCCATCCAAAAGGACCGGTACTTGATTGCTTGTCGCAGCAAGCATGGCCCCTGTCATCCCGGCAATCTCCAGTCCCCCAACCTTGCTAATAATATCGATTGGATCCTCTGGATTGGGGTTTCTTTTTTGAAGTGACTCATGAATCATCGCAACTTTATGTAACAAGGTTTCTTGTGAAATACCCGTTCCAGTACCAACCAATGAAGCAACGTCGCTATTACTTAGAACAGCCAAGATCGCACTACTTGCTGACGTGTTTCCGATCCCCATCTCTCCAAGGATCAAGCATTGAGCACCTTTGTTTATCATGTCTTGGCCTTGTTCATAGCCTACTGCGATAGCGTTTTCAGCCTCTTCACGGGTCATCGCATCCTCCCGATAAAAATTGGCCGTACCATAACGAACCTTTTGATTGATTAAACTAGAATGTTCAATATCTTGGGCAACCCCAATGTCGATGATGTTAAGGCTGGCACCTATCTGTCTACTAAAAACATTTATCGCTGCCCCGCCACTTAAAAAGTTAAGAACCATTTGCGCAGTAACGGCTTGCGGATAGGAAGAGACACCCTCTTCTGTGATGCCATGATCTGCCGCAAAAACAAGGACACCTGGAGGCGTTACGCTTGGGAATGCTTCATTTTTCATTTTAGCCAATTCAATTGCTATTTCTTCTAATCTTCCTAAACTTCCTACTGGTTTTGTTAATGTATTGATATAGTCAGAGACTTGATTCCCGATTTCCTTATTTACCTTTGGAACGGAATAGACCTGTTGGTTCATCTTGTTAACCCCCTTCATTAATTTAAACTCTACGCATTTTTCGATCCAATTCTCCACCATCTTAGGACAAGAGCCAAAGTGAAAATGAGTATACCCGGCAACGACTTGGTGAATGATATAGCCTTCTTTACTTACTCCTCGCATCCCTTTCGTTTCATAGGCATACGGGACATCTTTTACAGCCGATTGAAAAGAGGAGTAATGAAATTCATGCCCTCTCGCGATTAGGCTGTTGAGAAGAAAATTGTCATTTTGACCAGTAATCTCTCTGTACCCTAATGCTGCCAAATTTGCTTGCATTTGTACGCTTCCAGGGATAACACCGACCATTTTGTACTTTTTCTTTTCCGTCGTTTCAATCGATTCTGTTAAGTACATGAACCCTCCACATTCTGCAAGTGTAGGAATTCCCCTTTCAATCAATCTCCTCACGGAACGCTTTGCTAGTGAATTCCCTTCAAGAACCTGGGCAAACTCTTCCGGAAAGCCTCCGCCTAGATAAAGTCCATCCGCATCTTCAGGTACTTCTTCATCTTCGAGTGGCGAAAAATAAACGATTTTAGCACCATTTGCTTCTAGAATCTCTAGATTCTCAGGATAGTAGAAATTAAAGGCCTGATCCTTTGCGACGGCAATTTTCACGACAGTTTCCTTCTTCGTATTAAAAAATGAAGATTCATTTTTCACCATTAATGGTTCAGCTGTCGCTAACCCAAGGAGTTTATCTATATTTATTGTCCCACGGACCAATTCACCTAATTGATCAAAAAACGGATCCAGTTCTCCTCTTTCAATCGAAGGAATGAGACCAAGATGTCTTTCAGGAATTTCGATATCAAGCTCCCTTTTCAAATAACCGATAACAGGAATATGGCACTCCTGTTCAATCGCTTTTTTTACAAGCTGAAAGTGACCTTCGCTCCCCACTTTATTTGCGATAACACCAACAATATTGGGTCCTTCGTCAAACAATTGAAATCCCTTCACAATTGCTGCAGCACTTCGAGCCATACTTTCACAATTGACAACAAGCAAAACTGGGCTTTTGGTTATTATACTAATCTCAGCCGTACTTCCCTCATTGGTTTCTGGACTCTTTCCATCGAAAAAGCCCATCACCCCTTCGATAATTGAAATGTCTGCACCTTGACTTCCATGAGCGAAAATATCTAAAACACTGTCATGCGTGAGCATCCAGCTATCTAAATTACGAGAAGCTCGATTGGTTACTGCCGAATGATAGGAAGGATCGATATAGTCAGGTCCGCATTTAAATCCTTGGACGGTAAGACCCAACTTTTTTAAGGCAGACATTAATCCGATGGTTAGGGTTGTCTTACCGACACCGCTTCCCGTACCGGCGATTACAATTCGTCGTTCTGTCACACTCATCTCCACCTTTTTTATAAAAATAATAGCTTACCTCAAAACACCTACCCTTTCAGAAGTAGTACGATACCCTTCTTCATGAACCCTTTTTAAGTATTTTTTGAGAGCTTCATGTGTTGCTTGATAGACCACTTGGCCAATTCCTCTTCCTACTATGGTTCCAGATCCAGCGTATGGTGTTTTTTCTCCTTGCTGTGTTAGGCCTAGGACGAGGGAATCTGTGGATGTTCCGGTAGCCAATGTATGAGATTCTGGATCTTCTATCTTAAGATCGTTCAAGGCTTTTACTTTTCCTTCAGTAGCAGACATATACCCGTTTACAAGGGCACCATCGGTAAAATGAGCATCGATGAATACCATCGTGTTAATCGTGCCAACTGTTCGGACGGCACCCAAAAATGACTTCTTTGTTATATCAACGGCATTTCCTACCCCTGCTGTTACGATTGCTAGCATGTGGATTCCTTCTATTTCCTTTTTAACAATGACGACATCCTCAAGCATGACAGCCGTCATCATACCAACTGCTTGCACATATGGAATGGAGTAATCAGTCATCCAGGATTGCAAATCCTTTTTTGGCTCTGATCCATTGTAATTTCTATCCACATGGAAATTACAAACATGCTTTACCCACTGGATTCCGTCACCGATTACCCCATTAGATATGGTTCGTAACGGTTGCTCAAATTGAATATGGAAATAGTTCTTTGTCTGTTTAATTCGATAGGAATTTTTAAAATAAAAAGGACGACTAGAATCGGTATAGCTTGGTGTCATCACAAGCTGTGGCTTTGGAAGGGTTGGATGGGACCCAGGCGTCACCTCCACCTCATAGACCTTTTTTAATTGGTCTGCTTTTCGTAACGTGTCTACATCTCCTACGTCCAAAAGGCGTCCATGATGAAGCAGGGCAATCCGATCGGCATAGAGCGATGCAACATTTAAGTCATGCAAGATAGCAAAGATTGTTAAACCCATTCGCTGCTGTCGGTCCTTAAGTAAATCGAGCATTTGGAAGGTATGTTTGATATCTAAATGATTGGTAGGTTCATCTAATAATAAAATTTCAGGCTCTTGCGCTAATGCTTTCGCCAATAACACCCGTTGCTTTTCGCCGCCGCTAAGCATTCGGAAGGGAGTGGTCTTAAAGTGATGGATATTTGTAAGTTCCATCACCTCTTCCATTACGTCTAAATCTTTTTTCGAAAGCTGTTTTAGCAACCCCTTTTGATGGGGATAGCGACCGAGACTAACGATTTCTTCCACGGTGTAATCAAATGAAACGTGGGCTTCCTGTGTAAGTACAGCGATTTTTTTTGCTTTCTCAAGCTTTGACAGAGAGGCTATGTCTTTACCAGAAATAGAAATCCTCCCCTCAGTAATCGGTAACTGCCCGGTAATAAGCTTGAAAAGGGTTGTTTTTCCACTTCCATTTGGTCCAAGAAGGGCAAAAAATTCACCTTGTTCTATCTCAACATCGACACCATTAATAATTGGAGGATAAGTGTATCCGCCCATCAAACGTTGAACTTTGATCATCTACTATCCCCTCCGTCCAATTCTTTCTTTAATCAATAATAGTGCAAAGACTGGTGCACCGATTAATGCGGTTATAACGCCAATCGGTAATTCCTTTGGAGCAATAATTGTTCTCGAAACTAAATCAGCTAAAATGAGAAAGCCTCCACCAACGAACATCGATAACGGAAGGACATAGCGATGATTCGGGCCAGTTACCAGGCGGACAAGATGTGGAATAACAAGCCCAACAAAGCCAATCGAGCCTGATACAGCTACTGCTGCTCCAGTTAATAAAGAGGCACCAATTAAGATATAGGTTTTCCCTTTTTTTACATCCACACCGATATGATCGGCTGCATCCTCCCCCAGTGCGAGCGCATTTAATTCCCGATAGTGAAAGAACATAATAATCGAACCAAGGAGCATAAATGGTACAATCAGCTGAACATGGCTCCATCCCCTCATCCCAACACTGCCATATAGCCAATAGATAATTTGTGACATCGAATCTCGATCACTTAATGAAATAATCAACGACACTATCGCTCCAATAAAGGCACTGACAATAATTCCAGCCAAAATGATGGTTTCAATAGCTAAGCTTCTACTGCTTAAGCGTACGAGGCCGAATACAATAAGAAGCGTAATAAAGCCACTGACAATCGCTACAATAGGAAGGGTAAAGTTCCCTAGACCAACAATCGTCACTTGAAAAAACAAAACGAAAACAGCACCAAGAGAAGCACCCGATGACACCCCGATGGTATATGGGTCTGCTAACGGATTGCGTAGAAGTCCTTGAAAAGCAGCACCGGCCAAAGCAAGGGAAGCACCGACACAAAAAGCAAGCAGCACTCTTGGCAAACGGATATTCCAAATAATCATTTCTTCATTTTTCGCTATATCTTCAAGCCAGCCAAGGCTCAAGGATTTGTCGATGATGATATGTAATATAGTAGAAACTGGGACTTGCACACTACTTATGAATAAGCCAAGGAGGGCTGTACTAAGTACAAACCCGCCACTTAGAAGATACAACCAACCTATTTTATTGTTTAAAAACTTCAGGGTAGATAAGTTCCGCAAGTGTTTCGACTCCTTCAATTAAACGAGGACCTGGTCTAGTAACGGTATCGTTATCCACATCAAACACCTGTTTATTTTTTAGAGCGGGCACTTCTGCCCATCCTTTACGAGCTAATACTTGTTCTTTTGGATTTTCTACGTAGTATCCATATGTGGTAATGATGACATCAGGATTTAATTTGACAATCTCCTCCTCCGTCAGTTTTACCCAGCCCTCATGTTCCTCTGCAGCGTTAGTAGCTTGAATCGATTCGAGCATTTCATGCATAAATGTATTTGTTCCTGTCGTAAAAATATCCGGTGCTGGTGCGACCTCTACCCATACTTTCTTTTTATCCTTAATCGCTGCTGCTTTTTCTTTGATTGCACTAAAACGCTTCTTCATATCAGAAATGATTTCGTTTGCTTCTGTCTCACTTCCAGTAGCTGACCCAATCATTTCAATATTGTGATAAACGTCATCAAAAGATGCAGCACTTCCGACCACAATCACCTTAATGCCAGCTTCTTCAAACTGCTTCAGTGTGTCTGGATGTGTTTTGTAATGAAAATCAGTTACAAGGGCTATATCTGGAAGAAGTGTGAGAACTCGCTCTATATTGATATCCTGTGCCCCTACCTTTTCTTTTTCCAACGCTTCCGGTGGATAATTATCGTAATCTGAAACACCAACAATCTTGTCACCTAATCCAAGTGCAAAGGCAATCTCTGTACTACTCGCCTGAATGGAAACAATGGTTTCCGGTTTTTCCTCAATTGTCACCTCTCGGCCTGCATCATCTGTGAGGGTAATTGGGAATGACTGTCCGCTCTCCTTACCTGTTTCTTGTTGAGAAACCTCTTTCCCTTCATTCGTTTCACTTTGAGCGGTCTTCTTCTGTGTACCACAACCAACAATTATCACCATGCTTACTAGAAAAACTGCACTCAATAAACCCCATTTTTTAAAAAACGCCTTCATTACTTTTCCTCCTTCTCTTTTCTGAACACAAAAAAACGCTATTCCTGTGGAAAGCGTCGAGTAAAGGCATTGTAATCATACTTGTCTAGTAGATAGTATGTATAAACATGCAATCTTTAATATAAATATTAAAAATACCAATAATTAAGAGATTACCTGCACTTTAAACATTCCTTTCCTCGAGGAAGCTTAAACAACATAATAGGCAGGTTTCCTGACTTACGAATCAACGGTTGGTTATTCCTTCCCATGCAATACACACACAGTGGATTTTTTATAACCTTCCTACTCGCTTACAGTGGCGGGACCGTGTTGGAATTTACACCAACTTCCCTCTTAGTCCTACTATTCACTAGGAACAGTAAGAAACCTATTTGTTTAATATTCATTTTTTTGTTTTCTACTAGAGATTATTGCATACCCTTTTTGGTTTGTAAATGAAATAGACTGAAAATTATTTTATTATAACTATTCAGGACCCATTTATCGTCATTAAGTTCTAAAGCCTGTCGAAAAAGAATCGCTATCATAATCAACGAAGCTGTGATGTCACCGTTATCCTCATCCATTTGATCCTCATCAACCGCCATTAATTCATTGATCCCATCACTTAATGTCGTACTAATTTCTGATTCTTTTGCATGCTCAATGATTTTACTAGAGATTTGAATCGCCTTTCTTTTTTGGTCATACTCCCTGACGATTTTTTCATAAATTTAGTTACCACCTTTTCCTTCTCCTGGAAGAACAGAATTTATTATGTTCTTCCAGGAGAAGGCCACTAAGCGAAGCGCGGTAGCAACTTTCAAAATTCAAAGGTAAATTTCAGTTTTTGTCGAATTATTTCTGTGTCCATTTATTAGGGGCTTGACCACAGGAACTCACTCCAGTTTTCCGGTTAATATCGCCATAAATTCCTCACCGCTGATGGTTTCTTTTTCTAACAAGTACTTGGTTAGTTCGTGTAATTTATCTTTGTTTTCCTCCAATATCTGAATCGCCCTCCGGTGGCAAGATTTGATAATCTTGAGAATCTCCTCATCTACTCTAGCGGCTGTTTCTGCCGATACCATCAGCGATGTATCGCCGCCTAAATACGGATTGTTCACCGTTTCCAGCGCCATCATATCAAATTCTTCACTCATCCCAAACCGTGTGACCATTGCTCTGGCAATTTTTGTCGCTTGTTCAATATCATTAGAGGCACCTGAAGTGACCGTTTTAAAAATAACCTCTTCGGCGGCACGTCCTCCCATGTAGGTGGTGATTTTATCTAATGCCTGTTCTTTAGTCATGAGAATCGTTTCATGCTCATCGACCTGCATCGTATAACCTAAAGCCCCAGACGTCCTGGGGATAATCGTAATTTTATGAACCGGCGCCGAGTGACTTTGTTTCGCTGCTACCAGTGCGTGTCCAATTTCATGATACGAAATTGTTAATTTATCCTTCATGGAAATAACTGCATTTTTTCGTTGATAACCGGCAATGACGACCTCAACTGACTCTTCCAAATCATTTTGTATTACTTTGTTACGGCCCATCCTAACCGCCCTAAGTGCCGCTTCGTTAATAATATTCGCCAAATCAGCCCCTGATGCTCCTGAAGTGGCTCGCGCAATCATATTAAAATTCACATCAGCTGCTAGCTTTACTTTTTCTGCATGAACGCGCAAGATCGATTCACGGCCTGCTAAGTCAGGTAATTCAACCGGAACTCGCCGGTCGAAACGGCCAGGTCTTAATAGTGCTTTATCAAGTGTTTCAGGCCGGTTCGTCGCTGCCAGAATAACGACACCTTTATCGGCATCAAATCCATCCATTTCTGTTAAAAGCTGATTTAACGTTTGTTCCCGCTCATCATTTCCGCTAGGCATACCGGAATTACGGCTTTTACCAATAGCATCAATCTCATCAATAAAAACAATACAAGGTGCCTTTTCTTGCGCTTGTTTAAATAGATCCCTTACCCTTGCGGCACCCATCCCGACAAACATCTCAACAAATTCAGAACCTGACATGGAAAAGAACGGAACCTTTGATTCCCCCGCAACTGCCTTTGCGAGAAGAGTTTTCCCTGTTCCTGGAGGGCCGACTAACAAGGCACCTTTTGGAATAGTTGCGCCGATTTCTTTATATTTTTTCGGGTTATGAAGGAAGTCGACAATTTCCTGCAGTGCTTCTTTTGCTTCATCTTGACCGGCAACATCTTTAAAGGTAATACCTGTTTGGGTTTCCACATAAACCTTGGCATTGCTTTTGCCCAACGACATCATACCTCCGCCGCCCATCATCTTATTTTGCATCTTTTTCATCAGCCATTGACCAATCGCTATGAAAATCAGCAGTGGAAGAATCCAAGATAGAATGAAATTTAACAGCGGGGATGTTTCTTTTGGGATCACCTTAGCAAATTTAACATTCGCTTTATGCAAGCGATCAACCAATTTCGGATCATCGATTTTTCCTGTCTTGTAAAGCTTAGCTTCACTCGTATCAGTTGGCTTAAACATAATTGTGTTATTTTCAATTTCTACTTGTTTTACTTTGCCTTCCTCCACCATGTTTAAAAATTTTCCATAATCCACTTCTTTGACGGAGTGATTAAAGATGGCGGGAAAAATAAACGAATTTAACAGTAAAATAATAATCAATATTACTCCATAATAGAATATCAGTGGTTTTTTCGGCGGTTTCATTTGTTTCATATAGATTCCTCCTTGTTACGAGTCATTAAAACTTCAACTTTTTCATACAAGATCATGTATCAAAAGACTCATCTCCATTATATCATTCCCCGTCGCTTCATCTTTAGAAAAGGTCTTAGGTGAATTTTTCAACAACAGGACAACTTGGTAATCGTCATATTCCTTTTAAAGTCCACCCAATTCAGGTAAGATTTACTAGAAAACTTGTAGCAATAAAAGGAGATTTTTTCGTATGGATGTGACAAATGTAACGACACTGCTTGTAACCATTGTTCTCATCGGGAATATTGTGCTGGCAGGTGTGGTTGTGTTTATAGAACGAAGAGACATTGGTTCTACTTGGGCCTGGCTGATGGTCCTATTCTTTATTCCAATCGTGGGATTTTTGGTTTATCTGTTCCTGGGAAGGCAATTAAAACAGAGGAATTTTTACCGTTTATCATCTGAAGAAAGAAACTATCTTCAATCAACTGTAGAAGAACAAATTCATCAGCTGCAAGACAGGAGGTTTTTCGACCATAAGCTGCTTACAAAACATTCGCATTTGCTCTTGATGAACTTGAACTCCTCCAATGCATTACTATCGATGTACAATGAAATTGAGATTTTCAGTGATGGTCATGAAAAATTTCAAGCTTTGTTTGAAAATATTCAAAATGCGCAAGAAGAGATTCATCTGCAATATTACATCATTCAGCGCGATTCCCTTGGAAAAAGGCTGCGCGATGAACTGACAAAAAAGGCGAAAGAAGGTATAAAAGTACGGGTTCTCTATGACGAAATTGGTTCTAAAAGGATTTCTTCCGGTTTTTTTAAAGAACTCATTCGTTATGGCGGTGAAGTCGAAGCCTTTTTCCCATCTTTTCTAAAATTGATCAATTTCCGCATTAATAACCGCAATCACCGAAAAGTTTGTATCATCGACCAAAAGATTGCCTATATCGGCGGCTTTAATATCGGAAATGAGTACTTGGGCTTGGATAAAAAATTCGGCTACTGGCGCGACACCCATCTAAGAATTAAAGGGGAATCGGTGAATCAATTACAAGGAAGGTTTCTTTTAGACTGGAATTATGCTGCCAAGAATAAATTGAACCTTGAGCCCTATGCTGTACCAATGAAAAAACCAGAAGGGAATAGTCCTGTTCAAATCATTGCAAGCGGACCAAACTCTGAAACGGAACATATCAAAAATATGTATATTAAACTGATCATGACGGCTAAAAGAACCGTTTACATCCAATCCCCGTATTTTGTTCCTGATGCCAGTTTTATGGATGCATGCAAAATTGCCTTGCTTTCAGGTGTTGATGTACGAATTATGATACCTAGTAAAGGGGATTTTCCCATTGTTTATTGGGCAACCTTGGCATACACTGGTGAACTGGTCGATTACGGTGCAAAAATTTATTTGTATGAGAAGGGATTCATCCACGCAAAAACGATTGTAGTAGATCAGGAAGTGGCTTCTGTTGGGACTGCCAACATCGACACACGCAGCTTTCATTTAAATTTTGAGGTCAATGCCGTAATATACGATGAAAAAGTCGCTAAACAGCTTAGTGATTTGTTCCTACAAGATTGTCATGATAGCTCTCAACTTACAATAGGAAAATATAAAGAGCGCTCCATGTTTATCAAGTTTAAAGAGGCCATCTCACGTCTTTTATCGCCTATATTGTAAAAAACTTAATACCTTGTTAATTTTTTCATGACTTCCGTTTTTCTTTGCTTGTCTTTTATTCTCGTCAAATCAAGGGCCACTTCATGGCCTTTATGTTTAGACCGTAAAATTTCTCTAATCGCATTTTTCAGACTTTCTTCATCATCTGTTACAACGATTACATTTCGCAGCATTGTTTCCCTTCCCTTCAATCATATATTTAAGATATTGCGAAGCAGATAAAATACAAGGCCATAATACTCAGAATAATTTCTGTATAAGTCAATCTCCGTTTGAAATTTAGATAATGTTTATATTCCTCTTGATCATGTTGATATTTTTCTCTGATAAAGCTAATTCTTTTTTCTAATTAAAAATATACCTATTACTAAATACTACCATATTTATCTTTAACCATGGGGTACCCTTTTCTCTAAAAAGATTATTATGGATTACAAAAAGGAGTGCCGAGTATTTTCCAATGGGAAAATGCTCGACACTCCTTTTAATTTCGACCGGAATCTAAAAACCTTGAGTGGTGACTAGGCACTGAAATCTGCGCCTTCTGTCCTTGTCAGTTTTTTTCACAAGCATAACCGTCGTTATCCCTGTCCATTTTGGATGTATAAGCAGGATGAGTAGAAGGAACCCCGTTCGGATACACTTTTCTCAGTTCGGTGCAGTTGGCAAACGATGTCTGTTCAGAAGTTGTGGTTGAGGTTGCTTTCTGCTGCTGGGCTTTCGCTTGCGCTTCCTCTTCTGCTTTCGCCCTAGCTTCTGCTTCCGCCCGGGCTTTCGCCTCCGCCTCTGCCTTGGCTTTTTGCTCCGCCTCTGCTTTTGCTTTTTGCTCTGCCTCCGCCTTGGCTTTTTGCTCCGCCTCTGCTTTTGCTTTTTGCTCTACTTCCACCTTGGCATTTTGCTCCGCTTCGGCCTTGGCTTTAGCTTCTGCCTCTAGTTTCGTCTTTTCCTCCGCTTCCTGCTTTGCTTTTTGTTCTGCATCTTCTTTTGCTTTTAATTCCGCTTCTTTTTTAGCTTGTGCTAACGCGGCTGCTTTTTTATTAGCTTCTTCCTTTGATTTTACTTTTGCTTCTGAAGCCTGAACATTAGTCTCTTTCTTGTCATTCGGAATCATTACAGCGCTTCCTATCCAGATGACCATTGCTCCGAGCATGAGAAGAAATCTCTTTTTCGCTTTTCCGTTTCTTTTAAATAAAGCCAGAATTCCAGCAATGAGGAAAAAGATAAAAGCCAAAAATCCTAAGACAAACAAGACCATTATACCCGAGTTTCCAAATGCAAACAGCCAAATTAGCAGCCCAATTACCATCCATAAAAAATTTTTCTTTGCTTTTCCATTTCTTTTTCTGAGCCCGTTGATTCCGGATACCAGAAAATATGTAGTAATGATAAATCCCAACAAACCAAAAAATATTGCCAAATCAAAACCCCCTGTATGTCAATGCAATCAATTCTCTATTATATATGAAATTCCATAACGATTGGGAGATTTTTATTTTTTCTCATCTATTTCTCTTTAATGAGCCTGAAATCTTTCTTCAAGGGACAATTTATTGGACTTATTTTGGTTCAAAGTGAACAAAATCTCCTGTTTACATAAAAAGATAATCCCTCCGTACCAACTAATGAGGTTGAGTTCTTTTTTTCATCCTTTTCCAGATAAAGAAAAAGAGGTTTACCAAAAATGGTAAACCCTGTTCTATAGACTAAGTTTTTTACATTTCAGGTTGTTCCCCAAAGTGTTCGTAATTTGCTTTACCGTACAAGAGGGTAGAACTTTAATTAAATTTATTTAAAAAGTTAGCTGGCACCGAACGAATGGATATCCCAGTAATTTACTTCAAATCTCCAATGGAATTAATATCCATATACTTTGGTACAACCAAGCCATTCTTAGTTCCATGGAGGTTGGTTCCTAAATCAACAAGATCGTTCTTATATTGCTTATAAAATTCGTTATGGGTACTAGGCAGCCAGGCGGCCACCATACCGTCTACACTCCCGTTGGCCACACCGGCAAACATAGGACCCACCTCCACTTGGCTTAATTTCACATCATAGCCATTCTGCTCTAGAACCTTAGCGATGACATTTGTACTTGCGATTTCAGTATCCCAAGCGACATAGACAAGGTTGATTTTTTTCCCATTGCCTGCCTCGGCACCCTTTGTCCATTGCGCCACTTTGTCCCCGTTAGCCTTAATCCACTTATCAGCTGCTTCAACTGGGTCCATCCTATCTTTAATATCCACCATCACTTTTTCAATATCAGCTGGTTTCCAGGTAAATTGATCAAGGATGGTAAATGCACCTGGCGCATCCTGTTCTAGGCCTTTTCTTACAATCGTATGAATATCTTCAACCTCACCAAAGGATTTCTTTGGGTCTTTTAGAAATTTAAGATCGTAAGACGAGAACATCCAATGCGGTGCCCACCCAGTAATAATGATGGGTTTCTTATGGTCATAAGCTTTCTTCAATTCAGCTGTCATGGCAGCAGATGAACCTTCGGCAATCTGCCAATTATTCAGCTGATATTCTTTGATAGCTTTATCCGCTTGTGCCATAATTCCTGCACCAGGTTCAATCCCGATAATTTTATTATTCGTTTGGGCACCAATGCTGTTGTCGTTCTTATTTTTAGCCGTTTCTTTTGTAACTCCTGTCACAATTGCTGTCACGATAACCAGAACAGCTAAGATGGAAAAGACAATTTTTTTCTTGAGAAAATTCCCATAAGCAGGATTCCGTAAGTTTTGCGAAATCCGGTCGAGGATAACGGCGATAAACACAATGGATAATCCCGCTTCGAAACCTCGTCCTACGTCAATTTGACTGACAGCCCGGTAAACATCTGCTCCAAGCCCCGGTGCACCGACTAATGATGCCGTCACCACCATCGAAAGGGCCAGCATAATACTTTGGTTGACCCCTGCCATAATCGTTGGTGTGGCGATTGGTAATTGGACCTTAAATAATTTTTGGCTGTTGCTGGAACCAAAGGCATCGGCTGCTTCAATTAAATCCTTCGGAACTTCCTTAATGCCCAGATTCGTCATTCGGATTGTTGGCGCAATCGCAAAAATAAACGAGGCAATAATTCCCGGTACCACTCCGATTCCAAAAAATAATATAGAAGGAATTAAATAGACAAATGCCGGCATGGTCTGCATAAAGTCCAAAATCGGCGTTACGATTCGATGCACCGTTTTTCGTTGCGCACACCAGATTCCAACTGGGATCCCAATGATGATGGTAAGTAATCCTGATAATAAAACAATCGCAATGGTTTGAATACTGGAATCCCAATAGCCGAGATTATCAATCAAGAGCAAACTGATGAAGGTAAAAATTCCTAATGGCCATCTGCTGGTATAGATGACTAAAAGCGTTAAGACGATGATTAAGATGATGGGCGGACCCGCACTTAATACATTTACTATGATATCTAATAAGGACTCGATGGCAGTGGTTACCAAGGAAAAAAGTCCGGAAAAGGCAACGGTGACCCACCTGACCAGAGCGTCTACCCAATCTCCTAATGGGATTTTCGGTATATTCATCTCATTCACTCTCCAAATCGTTCAAGGAATCTTTATTTCCTGCCAAAGCCCCGATAACGGCGCCGCGAATGACAATTCCTTGTAAGCGGTTTTCTTCATCGATAACGGAGATGGGCACAATGGATGTAGCCATTACATCCATTAGATCTGTCAGTAATGTTTCACCTGAGACAGTTGGAATATCGGTGGTCATGACATCGGCAATGGTTTGATTCTGCTCAATGGCCTGCCGTGCCTGCTCAGCGGTTATGGCACCCAGAAGTTTCCGATTGCGGTCAACAACAAAGATGCTGGAGTATCCCTGCTTCCGCATAATTTCCAACGCTACCCGCGGCCCACGGTCGAAAGCGATTTTTTCTGCTCGTTTCATCACATGGGAGGCTGTTAATATTTTGGATAAATTAACGTCTTCCACAAACTTTTCGACAAATTCATTGGCGGGACTCATCAAAATTTGTTCAGGTGTTCCCAGCTGAATGATACTGCCATCCTTCATCAACGCAATCCGGTCGCCGATGCGCAGTGCTTCATCTAAATCATGGGTGATAAAGATAATCGTTTTCTTGTATTTTTCTTGGATTTCCAGCAATTCATCCTGCATATCTTTACGAATTAGCGGATCAAGTGCACTGAAGGCCTCGTCCATCAAGATGACAGCCGTGTTACTTGCAAGAGCCCTGGCCAGTCCCACCCGTTGCTGCATGCCGCCGCTCAATTGTTTAGGCAGCTGGTTTTCGTAACCTTTTAAACCGACAACCTCTAGCGCACTAAGCGCTGTTTTGCGGCGCTGTTCAGCGGGTACTTTTTGAATTTCCAGCCCATATTCCGTATTTTCCACAATCGTTTTATGAGGAAACAAAGCAAAGTTTTGAAACACCATACTAATCTTTTTCTGTCTGACTTCCCTCAATCTTGACTCCCTCATCTTCACGATATCTTCATTCTCTATCAGTATTTCTCCAATTGTTGGTTCAATCAGCCTGTTAAACATGCGGATTAAGGTGGATTTCCCACTTCCGGATAAACCCATGATGACAAAAATTTCACCGGGATAAATTTCGAAGGAAACATTTTTTACCCCAACTGTCTGTCCTGTTGCTTTTAAAATTTCCTTTTTGGTCTTACCCTGTTTCAATAGATCAATCGCTGCTTTCGAATTATTACCAAAAATCTTAGAGACACTTCTGACCTCGATGTAGGGATTCATGCTGTCACCTCATTCTATTAATGACCGTATCATATACATTTTTTCCAGATGTTGTTGTTTTATGTCACTTTAGAAGATAAGTTATGAATCCTGTTACTAGTAACAGCAAAATTGTCACTTAAAAAAGGCCTACAAATCTCCTCCTGAAGCAAGGTTTACTATCTAAATAAGGCAATACCGGGTGGTGACAGTGGCACCGAGTTTATAACGTTAAAAAAGACCGACCATGGTTGATAGCATGTTCGGTCCAGCAATAAACAATTCCCACTAAAGGGGTCGGCCATTCCCCGAATGTTCTTGTTCCTACAATGGTATTTGGTGTTTTTTTATCACCGATTGTTAAGAAGGGGCTTACATATCGAATGGAGTTAGTCTTATTAGGGTGGCTTGTATGTGTAAGGTTTTGATTCAATATTTTTTGAGCATCAACGATTTCATTTTGATTTCTTTGTTTATCCACATCATATACATTCAATGCTGCCTGAACACTTTCACCTTTATTGACTTTATAGCCTTTTCTAATAAGTGTAGCTTCTAATGCTGCAAGTACATGAAGGATATTTTTCTTACGGCTGCTATATCCCATCGTCCCAATCCTCCAGATTTTCCCATGGAGAGGACCGAAGGAACTAGCAATTTCGATTTCAAAATCTTCTAGCAGCATTGACCGTACTTCATCACCGTTAATTCCTGCGGGAACCACAATGCAAGTAACGACCGGAAGCTTATGCCTCTCATCACCAAATAACTGTAATCCCATTGCTTTAACACCCGCAACTAATGCTCGTTCGTTTAGCTTATGACGAGCAAATCTATTATCAAGACCTTCCTCTAAAACGATGCGAAGCCCTTCTCTTAACGCATATTGCATACTAGTTGCCTCTGTATGATGGTTCAGGCGGACAGGACTCCAATAATCTTGGAGCTGCGCTAAATCAAAATAATTGCTGATAATTCTATTATGGGAAGGCTCACTTTGAAAATTTCGTAATCCTAATTCAATACTTTTTCTTTTTAAAATTACTTCCTCAATTCGTTGGTTATACGTAATTGGTGCCAATCCGGAGGGGATAGACAAACATTTTTGCGTTCCGCCAATAACAGCATCGAGCTTGAGTTCGTCAACTTTTAGATCCACCCCTCCTATAGATGCCACAGCATCCACAACTAAAAGCACATCTCTATTCCTGCAAGCCTCTCCAATTTCCTTTAGCGGCTGCATACATCCTGTAGATGTTTCAGCATGGACGATGGCGACTATTTTAGGCGATATCTCGTCAATCTTTTTAATGATTACTTCTGGGTCAAAAACCTCTCCCCATGGTACTTCGATGGTAGAAACTTCTCCACCATATCGCTGACATATCTCAGTTAACAAGTATCCGAACCGACCAAAAATAGGAACCAATACCTTATCTCCAGGCTCTATAATACTGCACAGCACCGCCTCAATACCTGATCTAGAAGTTCCATCAATCGGAAATGCCCAATGGTTGTCTGTTTGAAAAAGAGACCGAAGCATCTCCATTGTTTCATTCATGATATTTGTAAATGCGGGATCGAATTGGCCTAAGATTGGAGTCGCCATAGCTCTCAATACTCGAGGATCTACTTCAACTGGACCTGGCGTCATAATAGTCCTTTGGGGAACATTTAAATCTTTGTAATGTGTCATACGGGTAACCTCCTGATGGTATTACTCTGCTAAAATTAAATAGTTCCGATTGTAACTACTGTTTTAAAATAATAATAGAATTTTATCAGGTTAAAGCATTAAAATCAACGAATGTTCGAAAAGTTTGAAAGTTATTCAAACAGCAGCTTCAAACAAAAGGAAGTAATTTTATTTAAATCATCCAGAGCGACTTTCGGCACGCTGAAATTCGGGTAGTGCCGTGTCACAATTTTCTTGGCACATATTTGAACGTTTGTAAGTTTTCTTAAACTATAAGATAATAATAGACAGAAAGTTAATGTACGAAGGGGGAAAAATAGTGAAGGACGATTTAGAATTTGATATGGAAATGGCTAGAGAATACGATAAAGGGATTCGACGTGCTTTACCCACATATGATGCGTTATTCCGTATGGTGCAGTCCTTTCTTCGGGCCCATGTTAAAGATTCAGCAAACGTATTAATCGTGGGTGCGGGAGGAGGAAATGAATTTGTGAAATTTGGAACAACAAATCCCACATGGACCTTTACAGGTGTCGACCCCTCTGAAGCTATGCTAGAAGTTGCTTTGCAAAAAGCAAAGAATGAGGGCGTACATGAACGAGTGTCCATTCATACCGGCAAAATTGAACAACTGCAATTTAATGAGAAATTCGATGGTGCAACATGCTTACTTGTTCTCCATTTTATTGAGACGATGGAAGAAAAACGCAGTTTATTAAGAACAGTGAAAGAACTATTACAACCGGGTTCACCTTTTGTCCTTGTCACGATGTATGGTGATCAATCAAAACCAGAATTCGATGAACGGATGAATTTATGGAAATCAATATGGCTCGATTTAACGAATTTAACCAAAGAAGATGTAGAGGAAATGGAAAAATCAGTTCGTGGACTATCATTTATATCGGCCATCGAAATCGAAGAACTTCTACAGCAAACTGGATTTGAGCATATTGCACAATTTTTTTCAACCACACTTTTCGGTGGTTGGATTGCACACACTTCAAAATAAAAAAGGTGAAGCTCACTTCCAATTTTATGTAGGTAAGGTAGTTAAAGGGATGAGCTAAGTCAGCAGTAAATCATCCAAGTCTAAAATATTTATCAAACGTAGACAAAAAAATTCGAAGTCAGCATAGACTGACTTCGAATTTAATTAGAATGGGTTGGTTGCTAAAAGGCTTGCAGTTTTGATATAAACTCGTGGATGTAATTTTAATTGAGAAACGATAAATTCGGCAATATCTTCAGGTTGCATATATTTTTCATCATCGTTTTCTGCGATTAAATTGGTTTTGACAGCCAGTTCTGTAGCTACCGTGCTAGGAGTTAGGGCCGTCACCCGGATATTGTTTCTACGGACTTCTTGAGCTAATGATTCAGTTAGACCAATTACTCCAAATTTAGATGCGCTATATGCACTAGATGTAGCAGCTCCGTTCAACCCATTGGTCGATGAAATATTAATAATATCACCGCCATTTTTTTCGATTAACTGTGGAAGTACAGCACGTGTTACATAATATGTACCCATTATATTGACATCAATGATTTTCTTCCATTCCTCTGGATCCATTTCTAAAAGAGTCGCAAATTTTCCAATTCCGGCATTATTTATAAGAATATCAGCCGTACCCAACGAGTTTGTCAATTTTTCAATGGCTTGATCTACCTTTTCTAAGGATGAAACATCAACTGCAGCATATGCTACTTTAACTCCGAAACCTTCAACTTCACTTGCTACTTCCTTTAAAGCAGCTTCTGTTCTTGCAAGCAAACCAACATTTATCCCTTCCTTTGCTAATGCAATCGCAATCGCCTTGCCAATTCCTCTTCCAGCACCAGTTACAAACGCAACTTTTCCTTTTAATGATTGTGCCACTACAAACAACTCCTTCAATAAACTATCATACCCTACCTTTCCATTATATATTGAGGAAAGCAACCATTCTAAAATTATGCCTGCAAGGGTTATGTAAAGTAGTGGGTTACGAAAAAAATGTATCACTTTAAAGTCATGCAAGGCCAGTGGGTCTGACCCATTGTAATCGGGTACTCATTTAGTTTCGGCAAAAATTCTACAAATCTCGGGTTGTGACACAGGTACTCACTTCTTAAAGGAGTAGTCAAACTGATTACTCCATTTGTTCATGATTCATTGTTGCCATCAATGATATGATAAAATAAAAATATTCCAATCAGTAAAAATATGTTTTATAAGGATGATCAATCTTGAAAAAACGAATTGCTTTATCCTGGAGTGGCGGAAAAGATTGTTGTATTGCATTAGACACTCTTATTCAACAAGGATATGATGTCGTATGCCTGGTTACCACTGTACCAAAAGAAATCGGTCGAACATTTGGTCATGGAGAACGTACGGAAATGATTACATTACAAGGAGAATCACTATCCATCCCCGTTCATTTTATTGAATGTACATACGAAAATTACACAGATCAATTTATCAAAACAGTACACTCCTTGAAAAATCACCTTAAAATTACAGGAATTGCTTTTGGAGATCTCTATTTGGAAGGGCACAGGGAGTGGGGTGAAAAAGTTGCCGCCACTGCGGGAGTCGATGCCTTATACCCACTTTGGATGAAAAAGGAAGTTGCTTTACAAGCCCTGGAACACTTTGTCCATTCTGGCTATGAAGCAGTAGTTGTTCGTGTGCGAGAAGATGTATTAGATGAAACGTGGCTTGGGAGAATCATCGATGATTCACTTTTGCAAGATGTACAAAAGAAACCTATTTGTCCAATGGGCGAATCAGGTGAATATCATACCTTTGTATATGATGGACCTTTATTTTCAAAAAGGATTGATTTGAAACACGGAGAATTGATTCAGCATGAAACGACAAAGAAACTAGAATTTAAGAGTTATTGCCTAATAGATAAAGTTTGAGGAAATCATTTGAAGCAATCACAGGCACCATCCAGTAAATGGATAGTGCCTGATTTCAATTTTAACGAATATTAACATGCTTCAACTAATATAGCAATTCCTTGGCCTTCCCCAATACAGAGACGCAAATGGGCATCTGCTTTGGCAGCAAAGAATTTATGGTTACTTGTAGATTAGCTAGTTACTTCACTTGGTTCCTCTGAATCCTTGACGATTTCCGAAGCATATTTAATCTTTTCTCCCCAATTAATTGATCTTTGGATGACCACTTTTTGTGCCTGCGGCGATCCCGCACCATGCATACACTCGATAATTGGAGTCGAGCCGGTCATATTTTCAATAAGGCGTCCCATTTTAATTCTTTGAATTGGATCTACATTTTCACCTGTCCGATAGTATTTATAAATATAAGGAGCAATTCTTGGGTTATCTAACTCTTTTTCAGAAGGCAGTGTGGCAACAAACCCTCCTGCTAAATCTTGGGAAAGCTTTGTTACTTCCGGATAATAACGAGCAGTATTTAGTTTAGATGTATTTGCCAACACGGGATCAACAAAAGCAGTACCACATCCAGATGTAGAACAATTAAATGAACAGGCGAGGGCTCCACTATACATGGTTTCAACTAAGTGAGCCATTTCTGAAAGTTTCTCCTTCACATGACTGGCCTTTGAGATTCCATGCATGTCTGCAAGTGACGCTGTTGCCCCAATCAGAACATCAAGATTTCCGGCCTTACAAGCACCATAGTTTTGACGATGGTACGATGCGAAGCGATCAACAAGTTTTCCGGTATACTTAGTTTCCTTATACATAAATACACGTTCCCATGGTACAAATACATCTTCAAAAATAATCAGCGCTTCTCCGCCCACCACTCCATATTTGGCATTTCCTTGATCTATTTTTCCTTCCCATTTACGGCTGTCATTAACTTGCCGTCCAAAAACATAGACAATCCCTGCTTCATCGGCTGGAACAGCGAACGAAATGGCGTAATCTGCATCGTTTGGCGTCATCGCAGCACCCGGCATAACTAAAATTTGATGTGAATTTATGGCACCGGTTTGATGCATTTTTGCACCGCGAACAACAATCCCATCTTCTCTTTCTTCTACTACCCTGACATACTGATCAGGGTCTTGTTGTTCTGACGGTCTTTTCGAACGGTCTCCTTTTGGATCTGTCATGGCTCCATCTGTCATAAAGTCATTATTTTGTGTATCAATTAAAAATCGTTTAAATCTTTCATGATAATTCGTACCAAGATCCCGGTCCATCTCCCATGTTGTTGAATATAGGGTAATCAAGCCATCCATTCCAACACATCGTTGAAAACAGGTTCCTGTTATTTGTCCCGCAACCCGAAGCATCATCGCTTTCTTAACGAGATCTTCTTGGTTTTGCGGGATATGTGTCCAACGGTTTATTTTATTTCCTGTCAAATGTGAGGTTGCACTGCCAAGTTCTTCATATTGCTCTTCTGTACCCAGTTTATAGGTGACAGATGCTGCATTAATATGCGGCCTCATCGCCGGATGATCGACTACATTTTCAACCCTTTCTCCCATAAAATAAACTTCCTTCTTTTGATTGCGAAGACTTTCAATATATTCTTCCTGTGTCATCATAGTAATTTTCCTCCTCTATTTTTTAGACGCATTGTTTTATGAGTGTAATCTCATCTTATATTCCATTAATGAATTTAAAAGTTTATTAATCAATCAGACACACTGCAGCTATTTACCTATCGAACAAATTCTAGCTTTCACCCAAATAATCAATCGCGAGGGCCATAAAATAACGTATAGATTCAATGAATTTATCAATTTCTACATATTCGTCTGGCTGGTGTGCAAGTTTTGGATTTCCCGGGCCAAATATAATCGTCGGTATTTTCAAATGAGGGCAATAAACAGATGCATCCGTGTAATAATTAACACCAGAAGGAATTAGCTTTTTGTTTAAATGGTTTTTAGCAGTATTAACAGCAAGTATCACAAAATCATCTGATTCATTGGTGCCTACGGATTCCATACTATTTATGACCTTGATTTGGTAGGTTGATTGTGACCGTATTGAGATTTCTTGGATCATATTCTCGATATCTTTTAAAATTCTATCTTTATCCTGTCCGGGAATTGTTCGTATGTCTAACGTCAATTTACATTGATCAGGTACAACATTTGTTTTTACACCGCCTTCAATTGTCCCAATATTAATCGTTGGATGACCTAATAAGGGGTGTGGCGTGTAAACAAATTGATAGGATTGGAGAGTATTTATAAACTCATTAATCGTTAAAATAGCATTAATACCCTGGTCTGGCATTGAACCATGGGCTGTTTTTCCATTGGTGGTGATTTCTAGCCATAAACATCCCTTATGTGCAGTGAAAAGTTGGTTTTCGCTAGGTTCCGAAACAACCAATGCGGTTGCCTTGTCTATTTGCCCCTTTTCCACGACTTTTTTTGCACCGTATCCATCGACCTCTTCACCTGCGGTCCCGACAAACTGTACCGTTCCTTTTAGTTTCACTCCGGCACGTTCTAAATATTTCAGAGCAAGGACCATTGCAGCGACACCACTTTTCATGTCGGTCGTTCCTCGCCCATATACTTTATTTCCTACTACCTTCCCGGAAAAAGGATCATGTTCCCATTCGACCTTCCCCGTTGGAACGGTATCTAAATGACCGCTGTAAATTAAATATTTTTCATCTGTCTCAGCATATGGATAGGTAACAAATAGATTAGCCCGATTGTTACCAAGATCATCTAATGCTACGTGGAGATTGGATGGTGTTAAATATGCCTGAATCACCTCAGCTACTCTTTTTTCATTTCCGGGTTGGTTCACACTGTTCACTTGAATGAGTGATTGTAAAAATTGAATGGCCTCTTTTTCATTAATCGTTTCAAAAATGGATGGCAAAACCTGCATGCTATATCCCACCTTTTTAATAAGGAACTTCGTCCTAAATTGATCAATCTCATAACATATCGTAAAATTTCTCAATAAAACCTAACTAATCGACTTCTCATTGTTAATCAATGTTAAACTGGCATTCGTTACCTTCTTTTCCTTCAAAATGAAAGAACAAACTGCCGCTAATGCGGAAACTAAGGCAAAGAAGATGAAAACTCTGCTAAAATCTTGTGCTCCATTTGCCCCTACTTTTACTAAATACCCTGCAACTAGAGGAGAAACAAATGCACCCATTTGACCGATGCCATTCGCTAATCCTGTTGCACTTCCAACAACCTCCTTTGGATATAATTTAGGCAGATAAGCATAAATGGAACCAAAGTTTAGGTTAACAAAGAAACCAACGAGCAATAGCAGTGTAAGTAATAGACCCGTATTACCTTTTTCTACTGAACCAAGCATCCACAGCACAGGAATACTGCAGATATACCCAATCAAAGCAACAGGCTTCATTCGATGAAGAACGTTATCCATCAGCCATCCCCCAAGCATCATGGCGAAGAAAGCAACGATATATGGTGCAGATGCGAACAAGCCCATTTCCTTAAGATTTAACCCATGCTGGGTAACCAAAAAGGAAGTTAACCAGGTCGTTGTTCCCCAATAAACAGCTAATTGACAAAATAGACACAAGGTAAAAACATAAAAATTAACATCTTTGAGGAAAATCCCGTAGCTTTTTCTTTTCTCTTCTTTCGAAATCGTTCTAACAGAAGCACCATTATCCCCATCAATATCCTGATCTTTACTCAATTTCCCTTTCGCAATCATTTCTTTTGGAGAATCTGATATAAAACGCCATAGTAAGAAAATTCCGATTACTCCTGGTATAGCAAGAACATAGAAGACCGGTCTCCAATCACCACTGAAAAAATAAACAGAGATACTAGTAACGATAACCGGCACGATTGCTGGGGCAACGGCCCATGAAGTTGCGAAAAACGAAACGGCCCTTCCTCTTTCTTTATGAGGGAACCAGTTATTTATTGCCCGAATGGCCGGGGCAAAATGGTGTCCTTCTCCAAGCCCTAATCCAATTCGGAGTGCCAAAAACTGTCCGAAGGTTTTCACCATTCCAGTTATAGCGGTAACAAAGGTAAAGACTGTAATGGCTACATACATGACTCGTTTGGCTCCAAATTTATCAGCCAGGAAACCAGCGCTAATTTGCGCGGCAGCATAGGCAAAGAAAAACACAGATGCTAGCTGCCCTACTTCCACAGGGGTTAAGTTTAAATCCTTCTGTATGAATGGCAGGAAGGTTAAGACCGCCATCCGGTCAAAATAATTAATAATATAGACTAACCAAAGAATGATTAAAACCGCATATCGATAGCCCCAAGCCTTTTTCACAATTGTAGACATTTCATCCCTTCCTCTCTTTTGTAAAAAAAATTAGTTGTGCTGTAAATTCTTCAGCACATTCTTTATTATTTTCCCCGCCGCATTACGAGGCAGTTCGGATACAAATTCTACTATTTTCGGAACTTTAAAATTTGCTAATCTTTCCGCAACAAAATCTTTTATTTCTTGGCTCTCAATGGTTTCATCAGCCTTTGGGACAATCACCGCTTTGACAATTTCCCCAAAGAGAGGATCTGGAACTCCTACGACAGCCACTTCATAAACTTTTGGATGATTATAAAGAACATTCTCGACCTCAATGGAAAATATCTTTTCACCGCCCCGATTAATTAAGTCTTTTTTTCGATCGACAATATAAACAAAACCATCTTCATCTATTTTGGCTAAGTCGCCGGAGCGCCAAAATTCATTATGGAATGATGTTTGGTTCGCAGCCTCATTATTCCAATAGCCTTCAACGATCATGGGCCCTTTAATTAATAATTCACCCACTTCGCCAGGTTTACATGGTTCATCCAAATCATTTACAACTCTCATTTCGCCAACAGGAACAGGCAGTCCAACGGAAGCTACCTTTGACTCATTAAAGTTTTGCGGCATAATGGTTGCAGGAGAGGAGGTCTCAGTGGCTCCATATGCATTATGCAAGTACGAATTCGGAAAATACTTTTTCAATTTATAAATCGTTTCCGACGACATTGGAGCACCACCGTAGGCGATACAATTTACTTTTGAATAGCTATATAATGAGAAATCTGAATGTGCCATCATCATATTGTAGATGGTTGGAACATTAAACAAAAAGGATACATTTTCTTCCACTGTTAATCGGATGTATTCTTCTGTCTTAAACCTCCTCATAATAACGAGTGTCCCCCCCACCTTAACCATGTGAAAAAGCTGGCCAATTAAGCCTGTAACATGAAAGAGAGGAACAGCGATTAGGGTTCTTGCTTTGTCATTTGTCTTTAACACGTATTCATAATTGATTGCACTGTGTATCGCACCAAAATGACTGCCGATCGCACCTTTTGGAAGTCCAGTTGTTCCAGATGTATACATAATAAATAATGGATCCTCTTCCGTTACATGGACATCCGCAACTGAAGATGGTTGTTCTAAGATTTCAAAAGGCAAATAATCTTTTCGGTTTGATGTTCTATTCCCCACTAAGAAAAAGGTTTGAACATTTATGATGGAATCAAGATCTCTCATGCTTTCGACCTTCTCTAAAAATTCATCATCCACAAACAAGATCTGGCTGTTAGATTGTTGAATCATAAAAGAAAGTTCATCTTCTCTTAGTCTAGTATTTAATGGCACCACAATAGCCCCTAATTTCGCACAAGCAAAAACGAGTAAACAAAATTCAATACTATTTCCTAATATAAGTGCAACACGATCTCCCTTTTTTACACATAGCGAATTCTGTAAATTACCGGCAATCTGCTCCACTTTTTCGTGCATTTCTTTATACGTTAAGCGATTTCCATTCATCACAAGGACCTCATGTGATGAATATTTTTGTGCAGTCTCTTTCAACATCGCGTGCAGGTTTTTAGGCCGATTCTCGAAGACTTTTACTTTACGATTAAAGTGGACTTCCTTGGTGATATTCATTTACTAACCTCCTAATCATTCCTTTAACGAGCAGTACATCCGCCATCAACATTTAATATCTGGCCGGTAACATAGGCTGATGTATCAGAGGCAAAGAAAACCACAGGTCCCACAAGATCCGAAGTTTCTCCGATTCTTTTAATCATGCTGGCATTGATTATTTTCTCAGCCCGTTCAGGATCAGATAACCAATCATTGGTCATTGGTGTTTTTATGTATCCTGGCCCAATGGCATTAACGGTGATATTATAGGGGGCTAACTCTTCCGCCCAGACTTTTGTTACTTGGTTAATTCCTCCTTTACTAGCCGCATATGAGGTCTGGAACGGCATTCCAATTGATCCTAAAATGGATGAGATGTTGATGATTTTTCCATAATTTTGTTTGATCATTTGTTTGGCACAAGCCTGTCCCACTAGAAAAAGTCCTTTTAAATTGACCGTTAAAACTTGATCCCAATCGCTTTCTTCTACTTCAACTAACAGCTTACGGATATTCATTCCTGCGTTGTTCACTAAGATATCAAGCGAGCCGAATTGATCCACAATTCGCCTGACTAGCAGTTCCACCTGATCCTTTTTCGTAACATCACAAGGAATATAGGTTGCTTCGATATCCTCTTTCTTTAACTGTGAAACAGCCTTTTCCCCTTCTTCAGCCCCTCGGCTGGAAATAACAAGCGTTGCTCCATAATGCCCTAATGCCTGAGCCATGCTAAATCCAATCCCTTTACTTCCTCCTGTAACGAGGGCAACCTTGCCTTTTAAATCAAATGTTGGAAGATCCATCCTCTCATTCACCTTCATCCTCTTTTATTTGTTGTCGTATTATTTATTATAAATAATGCAATAGTTGTGCCAATTTTTCATATTTTATGAAAATAAATAATAATTCGACATATTATTACAAAAATACAGACATTTCTTCCTTTATCACCATTAATATATTGATAATTATTCGTTTTCCCATAGTGTAATGAAAAAAGCCAACGAATGAACGTTGACTTTTGATTCCTTTTTTCATCAAAAACCTAATTTCTGCATTTTTTTTACTAGGGCTGATTGGCTAATCCCTAATTCTTTTGCAGCTTGGCGTGTTGTCTTTGATTTTTCCATTTGCTCTTTAATAAGTTTTCGCTCAACATTCGCAATAATTTCCTTTAATTTCCCCGTTTCTGTCTTTTTACGAGCCTTTCCTAGTAACATATTAGCTGGTAAATCCTGCAACTTTATTTCCTCATTGTCTGTTGTTACTACTAATCTTTCAATTAAATTTTCTAACTCTCTAATATTTCCTGGCCAGCGATATTCTTCGAAAAAAAGAATGATTTCATGATGAAACCTTTTATTTAACTTATTCTTTTTATTGTTTTTATTTAAAAAATAGAAGGCAAGTGGAACAATATCTGCTATCCTTTCTCTTAAGGGAGGGACCTTTATAGGAACTATATTCAGCCGGTAATAAAGATCCCTTCTAAAATCATTTTTCTCTACCATTTCCTCTAAATTCATATTTGTCGCCGAAATGACCCTTACATCAATTTTAAAGCTTTTTCTTCCGCCAACGCGCATGATTTCAAATTCTTGGAGAACCCTTAATAATTTTACTTGCAGATCCATTGGCATGTCGCCAATTTCATCTAGAAATATCGTCCCCCCGTCCGCCTGTTCAAACAATCCGGGCTTTCCCTGACTGTCAGCCCCTGTAAATGCGCCCTTTTCATAGCCAAATAATTCAGATTCCAGCAAGTGTTTTGGTATTGCGCCGCAATTCACTTTAATCAAAGGTGCACTCGCCCGATCACTTTCTTGGTGGAGATAATTAACAATCACTTCTTTCCCTACTCCAGACTCTCCTAAAATAAGGACAGTAGAATCAACCTTAGCTACCTTCCTTGCAAGATGAAAAACCTTCATAATTTCTTGGCTTTGACCGATAATTCCATCAAGTTGCAAATGGATTAATTCTCGCTTTTTTAATTCTTCAATTTCATGTATATACTGTTCCGTCAATCTCTTTGAGTGCAGCAGCTCAGTTTTCATATAATTTAAATCAGATATATCCCTTACGTTTGTTACAACATAGGTAATTTTCCCGTTATGGTCAAACACAGGATTGCCCGTTACTAATAATTCCTTCCCTCTAACCGTTTGAATAATCGTTTGAGCAGTTTTTTCCTCTAAAACCTTTATAGTAACAGATTCTGAAACTAGCCCTTCCTTTACCACAGTCATCATGTTCTTTCCAAGTAACTCTTGGCTATTTACACCAGTAATTCTTGAGTAAGCGGAATTAACCATAATTCCCACACCATCATTGTCTGCAACGTAAATACCATCGTAACTTGATTGAAAAATGGAAACTAAGATGGTTTCAATATCGGATTTGTTCACACTATCAAGCTTCGTGTTCTCAATCATGGAAATATCCTCATTTGTAATTCAATTGTCATTTGATGCTCCCCCTTAGTTTGATTGAATTGAAGTAATGTGTTTTTTTAGATAAAAAGAGTTGATTACTTTTTAAATCAAATTTTATATATGATTCTTAATCGAATCGATTACACTATATAATTCTTTAAATATGTAAAACTTCCTTTTATTTTTTGTTTTTTTGAAAGAATTAGAAAACTAAGAAATAAAAAAACGAAAATAGTTCGTTCTTTTCTAGCAACTAAATTCGCAATCAGCAAAAAGATATACCAAATTCCGAATACCTTTCAGTCCCCGGGCGTTGAACTTTAGTTTACCGGAGGACTGATCCAAAATTTGGTGGAAGTAACATGATACTGTCAATGCAATTCAGATCTCCTTCAAGGGAATCAGCATAAAGCGGAAGGATAATCCACCCAGGGCTGCTAAACTTAAGGGTGGAATATTTTCTTTGGTTAAATGACAAAATGGCTACGTTCAGATTTGCAAATGCAATCGTAATCATGAATGTTTCAAAAACTGTCCTTCAGCACCATCCCCTTTCTGCTAGGAATTATGCCCTCCAAAGTGACTCTATTTCTCTTTGGGATAGGGTAGTGTCACTCCTATAAATTTCTCCACAGAAAAGAGCCTGCCCTTTTAAAAAACATCACCGGGGTCAGGCCCTTACCATTGTCCTACAAAAACAGTAAGATATTAATAATAATTAGGAGATTTACATACATACTTTTCCAACAAGGCTATCATTTCTATAAATTCCTTGGGATTGGTGAATTCTCTCTCAGTCCAATTATTCTTAATCCAATCCACTAGCTCTGTTGGACTATTAAAATATTCTCCACTTGAATCTGATTTCCTTAGCATATACCTCCCATTTTCTTCATCTAGGGTCACTTCACAAGGAAACGCGTTATCATAACAACTTAAAAAGAATTCCATCCTTATGCCACTCCTTGCTTTTTGCCATACCATTATTTAGGACATTATACTGGTGTTATTACTATTATTTTTTTTCGTTAATGACGAATCATTCGTTCTGCCAAGGTATTTCCTTTCGGTGCTATCCCATATAATTCCGATCTTTTATCAAGTCGACCAATTTCTGATTGAACATACCTGGCTCCCGCCCATCGCAACGGCTCCGGGACCCATTTTGCTGAAGAATGTTGAACCATTGGCAAGTTAGTAAGGGAAGATTTTTTCTCAAAAATAAGATCCGTCAGAATCCGGCCAGCCAAATTAGCGGTAGAAACACCTTGACCAAAGTATCCAAAAATTTTGGCCACTCGGGTTTGCTGATTAAACTGAAAGTTAGGAGTCCAGTCACTTGTTACCCCAATCGGTCCTCCCCATGCATGGGTGAACTGATTGACAGAAACCATAGGAAACCATTTTATGACCCTTTGCTTTAACCAGCCAATGATGGAGTCATGAGTGTCAAATGAATCTTTTATTTTTGAAGCATAACGGTAGCGGCCCGCATTACCGAGTCCAAATAAAATTCGGCCATCAGCAGTTCGCTGAAGATAATCTTGAGCTAGTGTGTTTGACCCAACAGCCTCCCGATTTTCCCAACCAATGGACGCCCATTGTGCCTCGGATAATGGTTCAGTTACTACCATTGAGGAGTACATCGGAATAATATGGCGGCGAAATTGAGCCATTGGACTAAGATATGCCTCTCCCGCAATAACGACTGCTAAATTAGCGGTTACAGTCCCACTCCTAGTCATTAATTTCGGAGGATTTGACGAGTGACCTTCTTTAAAGTCTACTACCTCCGTTTGTTCATATATTTTTACTCTCTTTCCTCTAGTATTCTGGCCAATTGCCTAGCTAATTTTGCTGGATGTAGAACGGCTGATACCTTAGTGAGAATACTGCCTTTAAGTCCATTAGCATTTATTCGGTCCTTTGTTTCGCCTCTGTTTAGAAGTTGATAGTACTTCTCTAAACCTAGTTTCTGAAACGTTTTCATTTCATTTTCAAATTGAAAGAGTAAATGTTCTCCCATTGACACCTTCATAAATCCGGATTTTTTCCAATCTACTTTCATCTTTTCTTCCTGAATAACACGTTCCATTTCATTCACAGAAGCATACATTGTTAAAAGTAATTCTCTCGCAGCCGCCTCACCATACCGTTCAATAGCTACTTCAGGAGTTAATGAAAATTTTGGTGAACACCAGCCTGCATTTCTGCCAGAAGCACCAAAACCGGTAATATGCTTCTCAATAATCACTATATTTAAGGACGGATCTTGAAGTAATAAATAATAGGCAGTCCATAAACCTGTGAATCCTGCTCCCAATATTGCAATATCAGCAGTTATTTCCTCGTTCAAACTTGGTCTAGGGCTTAAATCATCATCGCTGCTATCAAGCCAGAAGCTCCTTGAAGCATAGTATTTTACTAAACCAGAACTGTCATCTGCCACTTTAAACACCTCAATGAATATTAGGTCAAATTAATTCCTTCACTTTTTACAGATGAAATTTCTTTTTTCTCGGGAATTGCCAAACTAACTATTACTCCTCCTATTAATGCAAGGATTAATGTCGCTCCACGGGATGTCACTATTCCTTCAAGAGGTGTATTGATCCAAATAATGGTACCAATAAAGCCTGTGAGAAGTGCAGCAATAACACCTGCGCCGGACATACGTTTCCAGAAGAATGTTAAAAGAATGGCAGCGGCAAAACTGTTTCCTACACCTGCCCATGCCCAGCCAATTACCACATATATTAACGATTTAGACATGAGACCGATGACCAAACCAATTAAACCAACAACCGATACTGAAATACGCGAAATCAATACTAATTGTTTCTCATTTAATTTCAGCCCCATAACCTTGTGTAAAATATCCTCACTTATGGAGGTGGAGACGACTAATAATTGAGAAGAGGCTGTTGACATGATGGCAGCAAGAATACCTGCAAGTAGTATTCCAACTAACCACCCAGGAAGTAATTCAGTCAGCATAAATGGTAATATCATTTCAACGTTTTCAACTCCACCTGATCCGTACAAGGTCAACCCTGTAATACCAATTAAAAATGCTCCGCCATAAGCTAAAACTCCCCAGATAATCGCAGCATTTCTACCGATTTTCGCATCCTTTTCATTTCTTAACGCCATAAATCTTGCACTAATATGTGGCTGCCCTCCCAAATAACCGAGAGCCCATGATAAGTTTGTATAAATAAGAAGCCCTATTCCTAACCCTGTTAATCCACCTGTCCAAGAGGACGCACCATTTCCAGCTTGAACAAGTGCATCGGTAATGGATAAATCTAACGAACCAATTTTAATCAAGGCAACAATCGGCAAAACAACGAGAGTGGCAACCATTAAAATAGCTTGAATGGCATCCGTCCATACAACCGATAAGAACCCTCCTAGACATGAATATACGACGACAACAACTGCGACAATAAGGATGCCCACTATTGGTTTAATCCCCATCGTTTGTTCCAAAGTCTGACCTGTACCGCCAAATTGGGTCCCTACATATAGAGTAAAGAAAGGAATGATGATTATTGCCCCTATCCCTCTTATAATATTGGCGTGTTTTGGAAATCTAGCTGATAAATAGTCTGGAAGAGTCATCGCATTATATTTTATTCTCTCCTGCATAAATTTTTTTGCTAAAAATAACCATGAAATTATAATTCCAACTAACATCCCGATAAACAGCCATACACTAGAAAGTCCAGTCGAAAAAGCAAACCCCGTAGCTCCAAGCAGTAACCAGGCAGACGCTTCTGTGGATCTTTCCGAAAAAGCCAAGGCCCAACCGGGAATTTTATCCCCCCCAAGGTGGTAATCTTTATATCCCAACTCTTTGCGGCTAAAATAGACTCCAATTCCTATCATTGCCACAAAGTAAATAATTAGTTCAACCAGAACAATCTTATCCATACTATGCCAGCCCCTTTTCCAATTTTTCTTCATCGTTCAAAAGATTCTTGATTAAAAAGAAGGTACTTCTTCACTTCTAATATTCATAATAATCAGATTATTAATTTTGGAATTATTCACTTTTTGCTTTATAACATCTAACATTGAGGTTTTTAACAATGGGGCATTTGTATTAGATGAAACATCTATCTTATTTTAAAACAGATGTTTCATCTTAATTGACTATAGTTTGTTCCAATTGGCTGGGTATAAAGAAAATAGAAAGGTGCCTTGGGATACAGCCTCATAAACAATTGGTGTCCCCTTTTCTATGAAAAATGAATCGCCTTCTTTTCCAACCATGTTTTCTCCATTTGATTCGATTATTATTCACCTTCAGTTACATACAATATCTCATCGTAACGGACAGTCCAGGGAAAGCTACACTTCTCCATCTTTACCATTCCGCCACCAAGAGTAGGAGAAAGTTCATCTGTTACAAAACGAGCGATTTTCGCCTCACCAGATCCGATCGTTCCAGCTAATGTTTCAAAAAAATAACCCTTTTCTTCTAGTAATTTGACACCCATCAAATTCCTCCTTTTCTACCAGCCGCCGTACGCAACCCAGCCGCCATCGACATTGTAAATGGAACCTGTGACATAACTTGATTCATCTGATGCTAGAAATAATACAACGTCTGCCACTTCTTTTGTCGTACCAAAGCGATTTAATGGTGTTCGTCTGATTACATCTTCATCCCCATACCCACCAGCATCCTGATCGGTTTCATCCAAAGGCGTTTTAATATAGGCAGGAGCTACACCGTTGACACGAATATTTTTTTCTGCCCATTCCACAGCCAAGACTTTCGTTAACCCATTCATAGCAAACTTTGTTGAACTATACGCCGCTCTCATAGAAACGCAGACTTGACCATAAACAGATGTAATATTAATGATGGATCCACCATTCCCTTGCATATACTTAGCCGCTTCTTGACAGCCGAAAAATGTACCCGTCAGATTTGTATCTATTACAGTCCGCCAATCTTCCTCACTTAATTCAATAGACGGACCAATCCGATTGACTCCTGCATTATTTACGACTACATCAATCCCACCGTACTTTTCAACTGTTTTATCCATCAGTGCAACCACCGATTGCTTGTTGGACATATCTGCAGCGATAGCATATACGTCGTATCCTTTTTCTTTAAGTACCGCAGCCGTCTTGTCTGCTCGTTCTTGACTTCTTGAATTCACGACAACTTTGGCGCCTTCTTGCGCAAATCGTTCGGCAATTGCTTCACCAATTCCCATACTTGAACCTGTTACAATACAAACCTTATCTTTTAAACGCAATTGGATCACACTCCAGGTTTATTTTTTAATTAAAGATGGAAACTTGTTTCCGTAACTGTTTAGCCTTTCCAACACTCTCAATCCTTCTTTCTGCAAATAAATCAGCAGCTTTATAGGTTGGAATATTTTCTGTTTTTGAAATATGAATTAAATCGGTCATCGTTTCATAGATTCGCTTGACAGCATTGATCCCTCTTTGTTCATTAAATCCACCGGGTTTGATTCGATCTGTATCAAAAATCGTTCCGCCAGCGTTTGCAATATAATCAGGGGCATAAAGGATCCCTAATTCATCTAAGAAATTTCCATGTTTTTCTTCCGCTAGCTGGTTATTTGCAGACCCAGCAACAATCGAACATTTTAACTCACCTAGTGAACGGTCATTGATTACCTTTCCAAGTGCACAAGGCGAATAAATATCTACATCCAATGCATGTATCCTCTCAACTGACTCTATAGTAGTTCCAAACTCATCGGCTACTTCCTTAACCCTCTTATTATCAATATCTGCAATCGTGATATCGGCTCCTTCTTGCGCAAGGTATTTAACCAGATGATAACCAACATTTCCAACACCTTGAACCGCAATTCGTACACCTTCAAGACTATCCGTTCCAAGTTTCTCCTTAGAGCAAGCCTTTATTGCTTGGTAAACACCCAGTGCTGTATACGGCGAGATTTCTCCTGCACCGCCAAATTCTCGTGGAAGTGTAACGACATAAGGCGTTTCCGACCGGATGGTTTCCATATCTCTTAACGTCGTACCTACATCTTGCCCAGTTATATATAACCCATTTAATCGATTTATAAAGCGCCCGAATGCCCTAAACAATGCTTCACTTTTTTGCTTTTTGGGATCGCCAATAATCACCGCTTTTCCACCGCCAAGGTCCACTCCAGCTGCTGCATACTTATAGGTCATTCCCTTACCGAGCCTAAGGGCATCCTCGATTGCATCCCATTCATTTTGATAGGTCCACATTCTTAAGCCGCCAGTTGCTGGTCCCAACGTTGTGTCATGTATGCAAACGACACCCTTAAGTCCCGTTTCGTTATCGTTAAAAAAGAATAGATTTTCATAATTGTATTTTTCTAAGTACTCATAGATTTTGCCTTCCATTTCTCCACCTCAAGTTTTATTAGTTTAATAGAATTAAATAATTCTTGCTTTTAGATATGAAACAATATCACTATCTACAACTTTTTGTTGCTGATATCTAGCAGTATCCTTTTTATTCTGCCAGAGTACTCCAGCTGTAAACGGATTTTCAGAGAGTAAAGAAACGAACTCTGGGCTTGTTTCCGCCGGACAATCTTGATAGGTAATTTTCTTTTTGTAAAAATCGTATCCCTGTGCTTTATTAAAAACGACACACGGGCTAAAAACATTTATTAAGGAAAAACCATCATGTTGAATACCCCTAATAAATAAATCTTCCAAATGTTTAATGTCACCAGAAAAGCCCTGGCCGATGAAAGTAGCCCCAGATGACCATGCTAATAATAGCGGATTTATGGGCTGGTCAAGATTCCCCTCGGGTGAAGTCGATGATTCATATCCCAATGGACTTGTTGGTGATGTTTGACCCTTTGTATTTCCATAAACCGAATTATCCATAACAATATAAGTGACAGGTAAGTTCCTTCTGGCTGCATGTACTAGATGCCCTACCCCAATTCCATATCCATCACCATCACCACCTGCTGCTAATACTGTTAATTCAGGTCTTGAGGATTTAATCCCAAGTGCAGTAGGTAAGGTTCTCCCGTGAGTAGTATGGATTGAATATCCTCCAAAGTAATGAGATATTTTTCCGCTGCAGCCGATTCCCGAAACAAGAACTGAATTTTCAGGACTTATATTTAATTTTGCTAATGCTCCTTGGATTCCCCTCAATACTCCAAAGTCTCCACATCCGGGACACCAAGTCGGCGTATTACCATTGGAAAAATCCTTCGCAGTTAATGTTGCAGACATTTTATCCCCCCTAATTTGTCAGATTACTTGTAACTTCGTTTAAAATGGTAAAGATTTCTTCACTAAATTCTTTGTCAGTAAAGTGTTCACCATCAAACCTCAAAAGTGAATGAACTTCTTTATTCTCTAACCCAGGTTTTAAAATAGTTCGTATTTGAGCTTTGGCATTATACTCTGCGACAACAATTCTTTTGGAATTTTTCAATGCTACTGTTAATTCTTCCTTTGGTAAAGGAGCAAGCTGACGTATGAGCAAGCCTTGATAAATACTAGGGTTATCCTTTACAAAGTTTTCAATTAATTCTCCCATTGCCCCTGTTCCAATAATGGTAATTGAGGCGTCTTTATCACCGATTGTGGAGAAGGGTCTATTATATAGAATGGAGTTAGCCTTATTTAACCTTCTGATATGCAATGTACTTCTAACTTTCTTAAAATCAGGTTCCATTAGGCCTCTTTCATCATGCTCATCTCCACTGGCTACGTATGCCCCACCTTTTACACCCGGAACGGTTCGAAGTGGAGGAGAACTGCCTACTGCTTCAAATCTTTTATAGGTACCTTCAATTGGTGATTCTAAAATAGTTGGTCCTCGGTCGATTTCAATTGACCTGATAGCGCTTTCAATTTTATCCCATGGAATGGATATTTTTCTAAGTGCAAGATCTAAATCTAATGCAATAATCACTGGGCATTGATAATATTCTGAGAGGTTGAGTGCTTCTTGAATTGTGACGATACAATCTAACACACTTGTTGGGGTTAGTAGGATCCGGGCAAATTCCCCATGTCCTGCATTCATAAGGTGTAATAAATCACTTTGTTCGGTTTTGGTTGGCATTCCAGTTGAAGGTCCACCGCGTTGATTATCTACTAACACCAGTGGGATTTCTGTTGCCGCTGCATAACCCAATCCTTCGGTCATTAACGCCAATCCAGGTCCACTAGTTGCAACAAATGTACGTTTACCGGCATAACTGCATCCTAATGCAGCATGGATTGCTGCTATCTCATCTTCTACCTGAAAGGTTCCTCCCCCTAAAGGCGGCAGCCACTTTGAGAAGTTCTCCAATATTTCGGAAGCTGGAGTTATTGGATATCCGTAATAATACCTTACATCACCGGCAATTGCCCCAAGGCATAATGCATCATTTCCAGAGATGGTTGCATTTTCAATCCCAAGGTCGATTAATGGTTCTTCAGATAAAACTGTTAATCCCAATTGATAACCTGCTTCGAATAAATCGGTATTTTTTCCCTTTTTAAATTTCATTTCCACCTCTGTCAATACCAGTTGATACGGAATACCTAGATGGCCACATATAACACCTAAAGACCAAACGTTAAATCCAAGTTTAGGAGGATTTCCTTGACGCTCACTTAGTATGCTCTTAACATTATTAGGACCAAATATCATGGACTTATCTTTTAACCTGGATAAATACCGATCAACACCTTCATCGGTCCAAACAACGGCCAAATCGATTTCTTCTATTCTTGGCGGGGATTCAGTTTCAAACTTATCGGCAATATAAATCTCAAAAGAAGTATTTCCACCACGAATGATGGTTGAAAAATCACGCCAATTTCGATGAGTATATCCAAGAGATTCAATAACTTTTGATAGGATTTCACCGGCAGTCTCAATCCCCTGGCCCGTTAATCCAAACAGTGCTATACTTTTCAAAAAATTTCCTCCTTTTGCAATGATAATATCTAGCGTTGATATATAATATCTGATATATTAGATATTAATCCCAATAAATTAAATTGTCAATAATTTCTGAAAATAAAATATATTTTTATCTATGGAGGGAATGATCATGATAAATGCTGCTTTCGATAACCGTAATTTAAATGAAAAAATTTATTACTTTTTGAGGAATAAAATAGTAAATAATGAATTACCACCGGGGACAAGAATTGATTATAATGAAATCGCTAATGAGTTGGGTGTCAGTAAAACTCCTGTGAGAGATGCATTGCAACTACTCTCTCAAGATGGTTTAGTGGATGTAAAAAGCAGGTCAGGCACATTTGTAAGTCAGCCAAATGTAAAAGATATCGAGGAAATATATGAAGTTAGAAAAGCACTGGAAAGGCAAGCAATAAAATTATCAATGGCAAACATGCCGCGCCCAATTTTACAAAAGATTTATCAAAATGTCTTAGAAGTTGATCACGATATCGATACAGGAAACTTCAACTCCTTCTTTCAGTCCGATCGAAATCTACACAAAACCTTAATCACCTATTCAAAAAATAGCCGCTTAATAAAAATGATGGAATCACTTGAAGCTCAAATCAACTGGATTGGTGTCATGATTGCTCACTCTCAGGAAAGACCTCGCCAGGCAAATAACGAGCATAAAGAAATTCTAAATGCACTTTTACAATCAGATGTACTATTAGCACAAAATCTGATGGAAGAACACATTGAAACCATTAAGCAAATGACATTGAAGGATTTTAGATAAATAGATTTAGGTTATTCTCCTGTGGTAATTGATTTATTACCCCCTAATTATCTAGAAGTTTAATTTTCAATAAAAAAGTGCCGGTAACTCCTTGTTGGTGGACAGTGCCGGCACTCTTTTTAGCCTCGACAGAATTCCACAAATCTCGGGATGTGGCAGTGCCTTTACTTGGAGGGACCAAGAAAAATATCCCTTTATTAGCATAATCCGGGTATTATTATATGCCTTTTAATAGGGTAGGCACGACAAAAAGTGCCTGGCACCATCCAATTTTCTGGAAGACACCAGACACTCATTTATTTTTATCAGCAGATTTTTGGGTCTATCGGCAAATATGTCACCATAAGCGAATTATCTTGTTTATCAGCGAATATCAATGTTATTGTCGGTTCGTCCTTAATCTTCTTAATATCAACAATAAAAAGAAATTCGGATTGGTAGTACTGGAACTTTTTTTAAAAATATTCTTATTTAACCCTTGCCGAAACCAAACTAAAAGTAGCCGGGAAAATGTAATTAATATAGGTTCCAAGCTCCTTTTAATTAAACATTCACCAAATTGATCTTCTTTTTATAGTTTTTCCTATATGATAGGAAAGATTATTGGCGAGGCAAAAGTCTTTTTTCCTGGAACAATTTGAACCATTTGATAAACATTTCTTCCGTGTCAATACACTCATGAAAACCTGCTTGTCGCAGCTTAATATCAGAATATAATGGTGGATAGCGCATTTCTCTTTGCCCGTAGGAGAAGTATCGGTCGGCAAATTCTACGGACGAGCCGACAAAATCTTTTATCCCCGGCGCAACAAGATTATGTTTCTCACAAATGCGTCTCCATTCTACCTCTCGTTTCGGGATTTCCTCTGTTAGCGATAGAGGAACATGCTCACCCATCTCCATACCCAAAGTTTCAGCTAGGGTTGGCCATAATGTTGACCAGACAAATACATCCCCATTTGTGATATTAAATGCTTCACCTTCTGCTTTTTCTGCTTCACCTGCCCAAGCAATCGCCCGCGCGAGCAGATCAACATCGGTGGCAACAAGAATGGTTTCGACTCCACCAGGAAAATGAAGCGGCTTCCCTTCTTCCTTCAATAGAGCGGCGTACACACCAAATGCTGTAAGAAGATTCATCGGACTGCCGATTGATTCACCAAAAATGACTGCGGGCCGAAAAATAGTCCAATTCCAGTCCTTCCCTTTTTGTTTTTCTTTTATATAATCCTCTTGTAACCAATAGAAATTTGGTTGTTCGTACATCTCTGACTTGCCCTCTCGAGCTGGGTTTTGAATCGATTTTACATGTACTCCATAAGCTTTGGCACACTGCATTAAGGTTACATGCTTACTTACATAGATATGGAGTACTAAGCCGCAAGGAATTTGGAATCAGATGTTCCTAGCCCTAATTGCATTTGGACTTTCACTGATTGTAAAACTGGAAACTGAGTCGCAAAAAACACCATGGGAATTCTTTCAGTTTTTACAAACCTATCTCTATAAATCTGTAAGTTCCTTTAAGAAAAAATTAAAACCAAAAAAGAAGAAAAAATCTAAAGGAAGACAGAAAATCCCTATTCCAATCCAGAAAAAAACACCATCGTTTGGAAACGTCGCTCTGATAAAAGAAGTGAAGAAAAAAGAAGTTAGAAAACATCCAAGAAAATTAGGTAATTATTAAAGAGGAAAAAAAAGGGGACAAGGTCATAAAAACCCCGTTCTCCTTTTTTCAGTTATCAGACAAAATATATTGTAAATTTTTTGAATAAATTATAATTAGTTACTTCGATGCAAGGCCAGTGGATCAGTCCCCCGCCGAAATAAAGCGTTAATGCAACGGGGGACTAACCCCAAAATTCGCTATGGTGCAATAATCAGCACAATCCCATCCTCGATTTGAATGGTGGTCCCAACCGTCGTATTGTCCCGCAGCCAATCGTTCGCATGGATACTTAATACATAACCGTTAGCAGGAATAACGGAATCATTACCCCCTCTTTGTACCACCTTGCCATCAACTACCGTTACTTCGTATCCCCAAATATTAGTTCCGGTCGTCTTTCCACGTGAAGGAGTGTACTGAATGAGTTCACCGGCACCGCGACCTCTATTTACACCGTCTAACTTTCGATAATCGCTGACATGGCGATTCCTCCACATGGATTCGATTAAGAACGGTTTGACCACCTGCTCTCCGATTTCTTGCGGCATCTGATAAGCCTGAATCATTAAGGTTTTTAATTGATTTTTTAATGCACTTACTTCGTTTGCCTGTCCCGCTTTTTGGGCCATTAAGTACTGAACCGCAACATACCCCGCATCACCGTATACCCTAAGGGTTTGCAGATATGAATTAATGGAAATCAGAAATTCCTCGCTGCTGCCTTCTATCCGAAGATTTTCAGGAATTTGCCGAAGCCGATCAAATTCAGCCATCAACTGTTCTGCAGCTTGGGCTCCATCCTTTCCATCAAACGCTTTCCAGAATGCATCTATTTCCGGCTTTAAGGTTAATGATAACGGCGGCAAATCTAAAACACTCTCTACAAGGAAAGGTTTGATGACACCTTGTCCGATTTTTTGCGGAATTTGTTCGGACTGATTGAACAATGTAATCAGTTTATCCTTGTACGCTTTTGCCTCAGTGGTTTTCCCTTCTTTTTCTGCCATTAGATAGTGAACAGCCGCTTCGCCGGCTTCACCATATAATTTCAATTTTTCATTGTAAGGTTTGATTTCCTGCAGAAAGTTGTCATTCTTCATTTTTTGCTGAAGAGTTGCCGGAACCTGTTGCAATTTCTTGAATTCCCCAATCAAGTTTGATGCAGCTTGATCTAGATTTTTATTGGATACATAAGCTTTCCAAAACCCATCAATCAAGGGAGTGAGTGTAAGCGATTCCGTTTTATTAATCGGTGAAGAGTAGGTATTTTCAGCAAAGGTTTTTAACGCATCTGCACCATCCCCGCCAAAGGATTGAATACTGCGCTTCCACGATTCTTCCGGGTTATAGGCCGCCCCGTTCCAAGTATAATCGGCAATGGTATACAATGGTATTTTGGAAGCCTCTGCCTCGTTCATTGGATTAGCCGTTATCCCAAGGACTCCTTGTTTGGATAAATCTGCATCACGTCCTACAATTGGGCCAATAAACAGGCTGTTGCGATCATAATCGTTAACCGGGTAATTGTCCCATAATAACATATCGTGGTTAAATGCGCCTTGAACCTGTTTGGCTTCTTCGGAAGTGACTTGTTCCGATACGACCTTCTCACCGGTCCACATCACAATCGTGTCTTTATCGAGTAATTCGGCAAACCGATCACGGTAAGATGTCGGCCCGTTACCGGCATAGTCCGTCGGGACGGTTATTAACCGCTCGGCACCCGGATGGGTTTGAATAAATTCCTTCGTAAAACGATTCAACAAGTAAGCTTGTGCTGCAGCGGCAGGATTTTTGTCCTTTCCAAATTTATCTTTATCTTGCTGATACTTTAAACTCGAATCAATATCGTCTAGGAAAATGGCATAGGAACGCACACCTAAATCCCACACCTTTTCCATCTTCTTTTTCAAAAATTCAAAGTCTTGGTCATTCGAGAAGCAAATGGAATTACCTGGAGATAGGGAGAAAGTAAATTTCACATGATTCTCTTTTGCCCGATCAATGAGCTCCTTTAATTTCGCAATTTCTTGCTCTGGGTAGGGTTCACGCCAATTGTCTCGGTGATATGGATCATCTTTGGGCGCGTAAATATACGTATTGAGTTTATTGTCACCGTAAAAATCCAACTGGCTCAGCCTGTCCTCCTGTGTCCAAGGCGGTCCGTAGAATCCCTCAATCGAACCGCGGATGGCCATGTCAGGCCAGTCACGGATTTCTACCCCCGGAAACCGATCTCTTCCTTTTTGTTCCTGGATGATTTGTTTAAATGTCTTTGCTGCATAAAAAGTTCCTGTCGTGTCTTTTCCAGCCAGAACAATCTGATTTTTACCTTTGCTGCTTGATGCCAGGACATAACCCTCATCCTTCAAGGCATCTGGGCCTTTAATTCCCATTTGCTCCAACACTTTTTTGGAGTCTTGATTTTCGGCAGGGCCTCCAATCCAAATCGTCACGGGTGTTGTAACCTTTTCGCCGGCGTTATATTGAATGATTTGCTTTACATCCGCAGCTTTCAAGGCGCCAACAACCTCTTTAATTGCTTGTTCATCGGTTTTCTTCCCGGTAACGATTCCCACTTTCGGCGTCAGCGGAAAACCTTGATCCGTTATTTTTGCTTCCTGCGGTGTGGGGTTAATAGACAAAGTGACATTGCTTGCTGCAGACGCTTTATGCACCCCCTGTACACCTGGAATACCTAACAGCAAAGCGGAAGAAACAACCAGTGCCCTTTTCAACCTTTTTAAACCATTCATCCCTCACTACTCCTCCTTCAAATAGAATTGATTTACGAACAAAATATTGGCCATTCTAGATTTCTATGAAAAAAAGGCATAGAAAACGAAGTGGGCAAATCCCGCTTTGTTTTCCATGCCTAGTATCATCCAGTAACATGAAACCAATATTTACCTCTATGGTAAACCGCTTACATTATGAGGTCAATTCTATTTTGAATATTCAATAAAATAGTACTATGAAAAAATGGATAAAAGGGATGCTGGTAGTACTTTAGTTATACTTATTTGATGAAAACATAAGAAATTAATTAACTTTCTTCGGTCCTGACCAGTGCATTTCCCTTAACCGATATTTTTGTAGTTTTCCTGTTGCGGTTTTTGGCAAGGAATCCACAAACTCCACTGCCTTAGGAGCTTTAAAATGAGCCATCATCAAACGGCAAAATTCAATTATCTCAGCTTCCGTCACCTTAGCCTCAGGCTTCAACACGATGATCGCTTTTGGCACCTCACCCCATTTTTGATCAGGGATGGCGATGACCGCTGTCTCCAAAACATCAGGATGCTTGTAGAGTATTCCCTCAACCTCGGTGGAAGAAATATTTTCTCCGCCGGAAATAATCAAGTCCTTGGCACGATCCCGGATTTCGATATAGCCGTCCGGATAGGTAACAGCTAAATCACCGGTATGGAACCAGCCATCCCTTATTGCAGCGGCAGTCGTAACCGGATCCTTGTAATATCCCGCCATGACGACATTCCCGCGGGTTACGATTTCTCCCAATTCCTGCCCGTTCCAGGCTACTTCTTCACCGTCTTGGCGAACAACCTTCGTTTCCCCGTTAAATACGAGCTCAATTCCTTGTCTTGCCTTAATTGTCGCTTGTTCATCCGCAGATATTTCCGCAAATTCCTTTTTCCATTCACAATAGAGAATAAATGGCGATGTTTCTGTCAGACCATAGACATGAATCATATTTAAGCCGAGAATTTCTTGGGCTTTATGAATGAGGGCAGCTGCCGGCGGAGCCCCTGCCGTCGCCATTCTTGGCCTCGTCTTAATCTCGACTTCCTTGGCCCGAGGGTCATTGACAAGCATATTGACCACTGTCGGTGCACCGCATAATAACGAAATTTGTTTGCTTTCAAACAATTCAAGAATAATCGGTGGGTCTACTTTACGTAAGCAGACATGGGTGCCTCCTGCTGCTGTGATTGCCCAGACACCGCCCCACCCATTGGCATGGAACATGGGTAATGTATGAAGATAGACATCATCATGCTGAACGTTCAGATGATATAGGAAATTGGCCGCATTCAGGTAGTTGCCGCGATGTGTCAGCATGACCCCTTTTGGCTTGGAAGTCGTGCCGCTCGTATAATTTAGAGTGAGAAGCTGATTTTCATCAATTTCCACCTCGGGAAATGATTCACCAGCATGTTCAAGAAAATCCTCATAAAAGACACCATTTAATGAACTTTCATGTCCCTCTACTGGTACGATGACGATTAGTTCGAGAGACAGAAGATCGACGATTTTTTCAATTGGTGCGCTAAATTCTGAATCAACAATTAACATTTTCGCATCGCTGTGACGGATGATATATTCTAAATCCTCCGCTGACAGCCGGAAATTTAATGGGACCATGACCGCACCAAGCTGGCAGATGCCATAAAAGCATTCAAGCATATAATGCGTGTTCGGAAGCATTACGGCAACATGGTCGCCCTGATCAATACCTGCTTGATTTAATGCGGAAGACAACTGGTCAACACGCCTGCCAAATTCACGATATGTAAATTCCTTTTCGCCATCGATGACGGCGACCTTCTGCGGATAATATTTCACCGCCCTGCGCTTCCAGCCCAATGGTGTTAACGGAGAAATCATCAAAACCAGCCCCTTTGTTCGAATATTCATATAATTATTTCACCAATGGATTGTCATTTCCCTTTAATTTCTATGCTTTTATTCAAAAAAAAAAATAGGACGGGCCGAAGCCGCCTATTCAAATTCAAAGATTATCTCGTACCAACCCATTTTGAAAATGTCCTATACACATACACAATATATTCTAATATTTGCAGGAAATACATTCGCAGTTACGAATTTATAACTAAAAGGGGGAACCCGAAAAATGGGATCAGTCCCCCGCCGAAATAAAACGGTTATGCGACGGGGAACTAACCCCAATGTCATAATATTTGAGCCATCACAAATTTAAACCCCTGATTTTAGTATATTAACTTTAAATCATAATTAAGTATTTCCCCATTTAACGGTACTTTCACATTTTCTATTCCATTAGTAATTATGTTGTTATTTATTTCAGCTCTACTCAGCAGACAATGATTCCAAGCCTCCAAATGTACCACCACAATTTCGGAATTTGGTGCTGCCATACTTACCAATTCAATATCTTTATTTCCCATTGTTATAGGATCCCCGGTTAAGTACCTTGCTTCTCCACCATTTAAAATTATCACATTTGGTGAATAGGTTTTTATAGCGTTCAACACTTCATCACACCAAACCGTGTCTCCTGCAACATATAGAGAAGGTTCACCGACTGCTTTTAAAATAAAGCCAGAAACGGGACCCATTTGTTTAGCTAATTCCCCCGTTCCATGCTGGCCTCCAGTTCTAATTATATTCACTTTATTCCATTCAATTTGATCATTTACTTGAACGACATTTTTAAATCCAAGTTCTAAAAGTTTTAGTCTATCTTCTGGTTGACAAAAAATTTGTGTGCTTTTTGGAACCTTTGAAATTGCTTTATCATCAAAGTGATCTCTATGCGAGTGTGTTAAGAAAATTGCATCTACATTATTAAGAATTCCTTCGATTGGTATTGGTAAATCAACAAGAGGATTCTTAAGTGTATTGGCTGCATTAGCTACTGGTTCCAATTCTTCCTTTGAGCTGAACATTGGGTCAACTAGAAACGTAAATTGATTAACATTAATTTTTACTGTTGAATGTCTTATATGTTGTAAATGCAAATTACTTCACTCCTAAGTTTTTATTATTTTTGAAGAAACAACTTTTTGGCATTTTTTCAAATTTAGTATGATTTGGCATTATATTTGTTAATTTATTTTCCATATCATATTACTTCCTCGCATTTCTAAAATTTAAATAACTTTTTATGGAGCTTTTCATCATCGAATCATCCATTTGCAAGCCTAACCTTATGAAAGTTAATGGGAGCAACAAGAATCCGCAAATCACCAGATAGGCGGCAAAGATGCTGCGTTCTGCTGCAAAAGCGACGACTAGCGACATGATAATTGAAAAAATTAGGCTTAAAAAGGTTACCGCTGTCATAACTCTTCCAATGAATCGTTCTGAAACTTGCTTATAAACGACTAATCGAGATAAAACCTTGATGTTACCAATAAATATTCCTATTGATAAATACATTAGAAAGGCTAAATATATATCCTTAGTTAAACAGAATAAAAAGGTGGAAATTCCTAAAAAAAAGGGAATTCGTAATTACTAAACTGTAATTTTGCTTTCTTACAAGCCATAAACATATAATCGCTGAAAGAAGGCTCCCAATACCCGCCCCACTATCAATGAAACCCAAAGTTAAGCTATCGCCATGAAGTATATTGTAATTAAAGGGTGCAATTAATGTATTTATTGCATAAAAAAAAGGTAAGACCATGCTAGTGGCTAATACACAATATAACGTTTTTGTGTCTTTACATATATACTTCCAACCGTCCTTCATTTCCGCAGCATATTGATTTAATTTAATTGACTTGGAGGGGTTAAAGTGAACACGCTTTTTAAGCCTCATTGCGCTAAATAAAAAACCAGCGATTAAGTATGTGAGGCAAGATACAAAAATGGTTTCACCATTTCCAAAATACTTCATAACTACTCCTGCAATCAAAGCAGAAGATAAAAGCCCTATTTGCCATGCCCCCTGAACCAGAGATATCCCTTGACCGTAATGTTCCGGTGATAGGATTTCTTTTAAAATACTTTCTTTTGCCGGTTCGAGAATAAACCAAATAATGTAACTGATAAAGATAGAAACATAGAATACAGGAACTTGAAAGTGACCGAAGTACATGCTTAATGGAATAATCCCTATAGTGATAAACCTCAAACCATTACAGGCAAGTGCAATCTTTTTTTTATCAAATTTGTCAATTAAGACCCCAATAAATGGTGCAAGCAGGACGGAAGGTACTAGGGTAAGGATTTGCATTTTTGCTATTTCTACAATAGAATCTGTACTTTCCAATACGAGCACAATAGCTGTTAATCCGAATATCCCCTCTCCTACTACCCCAATCAACGCCGCAAAAAAAAAGTAAATAAAATTTTTATTTTTATATAAGGCTTGATTCGGTTTCATCCTCTTCCTCCTTAGTATCGTCCCTCCTTCCAAGATATCTCTTTTTATAAAATGTAGGAAATACATAAAACTCATAAACTAATAACTTTTAGTTATGTCCGATCCTATTTTAGTTGTATTACTTAGCCGACTGACGTATGTTAAAAGTAAAATAAGAACTTTGTCATTGTCAAAAAGTAATTCTTTGTAACAGTCTTTAGTTTAATCATTGTATAAAGGGCATTGTTAGTTAAAATTTTACGAAGATCCTTTTATACCTTGTTTGTTTATCCAATAAATTAAAAAGTATTTTAATCCATAAGGAGCTAAGAGCATGTTGAAATTACTCCAGTTGAAATATTTTGTAACTACAGTACAATCAGGAAGTATTACAAATGCTTCAAAAATCCTTTTTATCTCCCAGCCAGCACTATCCAAACAACTTGCATTACTTGGGGAAGAACTAGGCTGTGATTTATTCCTCAGGAAGACAACTGGCCTAGAGTTGACGAAAGCGGGGAAGTTCCTTTATAACCGAGCAACAAACTTGTTAAAAGAAGCAGAATTACTGAAAAATGAAATGGAGCAATTTACTGAAAAAAGTTCTATTAAATTTGGCGCTTTGCCAAGTATGGGGAGTTACTTACTTCCTTCAATTATTAGAAATATTAGTGATAAATATAAGATTGAGCTGACAATAAGGGACACTACGGAGGAACTTAAACAATTACTAAAAGAAAGTGAAATTGATTTTGCATTTGTTCAGGATGCTGCGAATACAGCAAATATTATAGTGGAACACTTGTTTAATGAGCCATATGATGCCATTTTTCCATCATCAGCTTCTTTTCAGGATCCTTTCACACTTCAAAAAATCTTTGAACAAAAGATTGTTTTACATAAACACCCTTGTGATATCAGGCGTTATTTTGAAGATTACTGTAAAGAGAAAGGGTGGGCATTCTCTGTTTCTATTGATCTAGAATCAAATGACTCTATTATTCCCTTTGTAACCAATGGGCTTGGTATATCCATTCTCCCACGAATGGTATCCATGCAAATTATAAGTGATGATTTAATAATTAAACCACTTGAGGATGAGAAACTTCAAAGAAGCGTAGACTTCTTATACAAACCGATCAATAAGAAAATTGCTAAAGAAATTGTTGCAGTTTGTAAAGATTACATTTTAGAAAATTACTAAAAATATAACAAAAAGCAGAGGGATCCAAAAACCTGTGCAGAACTTACTGCACAGGTTACTTACTATTGTTAAAAGGATGCTTTAAGCCAAGGTACACTCATTTTTTAAAGATTCCCCATTCTTTAAAAACTTCACCCTAACGTCCAATTTATTGGATCTCTTCAAAATCCGTCCTTCTACATCTTCCGCCTCACAATAATAAGGAGGATTATTAAACGTTTCGTAATGAATAGGAACTAAAATAGCCCCCATTATATTTGCAGCTTCAACCGCTTCCTCTGGTGTCAAACACGCTTGTAAGCTACTTTGTGTTTTAAGTGCCTCAACATTTAATATGGGTCCGTTAACTGGCAAACAGGCAATATCAATTGGTCCATACTTTTTCTCAATATGCCACCAGTACCCATGCCATTGTGTGTCTCCACAATGGATGAGAGTTTGTTTTTCATCTTTAATGATCCAGGATACCTGTGGAGTTCCATAACCATCAACTGAATAAGAAGGCAGAACCATTACATGTGCGAAGTTATACTCTTCATTTGGTAATACCCCGTAGACATTTTTAAATCCAGTAGTTTTTACATATTCGCTAGACTCTTTAGGGACAAATATAGTTATTTCATTTCCAAATGCATTCTGTATGGATTTGGGATCAAAATGATCTAGGTGGACATGTGTTATTAAAATTGCGTCTGGTTGTTTTAACGTATCTAACGGAATTATTGGTTCTAATGGTTCCCCTAATTTAGCTGTATACGGAAGCTCCTGTCCTGCAATCGGTCCTCCTAAAGGATCGATAAGAATAGATACATTTTGTGATGTAACTAAAACGCCTGCCCAAGTTAATTTTGTCAATTCCATCTGATAGCCCTCCTAATTATTTGGATAATTTCTTATAGCTTACAACAATTAAATAGTCGAAGGGTAATAGATAAATGGAATGAGGGTATAACCAATTGGTATTTCCAACCTGCATGTTCAAGAATGTAAACTTTAATTAAAAACTAAGGGGTTGTTTTTGTAATGCAGGAAAAAATCAAATTGCAGGATATCGTTGAAGCGCGTAGCCGTATTAATAGTTATATAGTTCATACGCCATTGGAATATAATGCACAATTTAGTAGTTTGTATGGCTCAGAGATTTTTTTAAAGCTGGAAAATTATCAGGTTACCGGGAGCTTTAAAACGAGGGGTTCTTTCAATAAACTTTTGACCCTAGACCAACAGTCTCGAGAACGTGGAGTAATTGCACCATCAGCTGGAAATCACGGCATTGGCTTGGCATATGCTGCCCAGCAATTAGGAATCCCAGCCCATGTTTATTTACCATTCGATACAGATGATAGTAAAGTTAAAACATTGGAAAGTTATGGGGCCTCGATCTCATTTTTTGATTCCATCGAAATGGCAAGACTATCAGCGTTAAGAGATGCGAAAGACAAAGGATATACCTTTCTTTCAGCCTATAATGACCCAGCAATGGTTGCTGCAGGAGGTACTATTGGGTTAGAGATTTTAGATGATTTATCCGATGTAGATATTGTAATCTCTTGTTTAGGTGGCGGTGGTCTGACAGCAGGACTTTGTATAGCTTTAAAAGCCTCAAACCCGAAAATTCAAGTTTGGGGTGTCCAGACAGAAAAAAGCCCGGCCTTTGCAGTATGGCACAAAACCGGCAAACCTGGCACTGTTAATCTAGAGCCTTCCATCGCGGAAGGGTTGAGTGGTCCAATCGATCCTGAAACACTTACGTTCCCCATTATTCATGAGCACATTGATAAAATCATAACCGTTTCTGAAGAAGACATCATTGATGCGATGAGAGCGATGCTTAACTATGAGTATATGATAGAACCATCGGGAGCAGCAGGGATTGCTTCTTTAACCCAAGTAAGCGGTGAAATCATAGGCCTCAAAACTACATTGCTTGTTACCGGTCGCAATATTTCAAGGTCTAGGTTTAATTCCTTAATCAAGATTTAAATTATTTTTCCGAAACACTAATTGTGGAGGGAAATTAGTAAAAAGGCCCAGGAAGCCACAAAATGCATGTCCACTTTAATAAGAAAAGCAGGGATCCCTGCTTTTTTTGGAAGATTTAATTAGAGATGGTTTGATTATACAGAGCGCCAGGGGATACCCAGTAAATGGATGTCCCCTGGCACTCAAGTTCAACTATTATTTTTCCATCATTAATTTTAAAATGAGTTCATCGGTTTGCCTTGTACCTTCATTTCCAAGTTTGCAGAAGCTTTCAATACTTTTTTCCACATCATCGTGGATAAAGCCGTCAGTCGATTTTATTTCTTGATGGTTTAGTGCCAACAGAGCTGATTGTACTGCGACATTTGAACATGTCGAGACCTTCATGGCACAGCCTGCCTTAGCCCCGTCGCAGATCATTCCTGATACGTTGCCGATAGTATTTTGAACAGCTGCTTTAATTTGCTGCAGGCCTCCATCTAATAAATAAACAATCGCTCCACTCGCCCCCATCCCGGCGGCGGTAACGCCACATAATGCAGAAAGGCGGCCAAATCTAGATTTAATATGGATTGTGATAAGATGGCTCAGTGCAACGGCACGAATCATCTTTTCCTCTGATACTTTCAGTTTTTGTGCCGCGGCGACAACAGGAAGTGTAACCGCAATACCTTGATTTCCGCTCCCAGTATTCGCCATAACCGGAAGTGTTGAACCTGCCATTCTGGCATCTGAACCAGCAGCGGCAAGAGACATAGCCGCTGTAGCGATATCATCGGATAGAATTCCTTTTTTCACATTTTCTTTAATCGTTTTCCCTACATTTAGACCATAATCCCCGGAAAGTCCTTCTAATCCAATGATTCGATTCAATTCGATACTCTTTTTTACAAGGGTTAAGTCGTTAATGTCCGCATTTAATACCCATTCATATAATTCATCAATAGTAAGAGCTTCTAATTTCTCTTCTTCCGTTTGGATTCCGATATTCTCACATCCGCCAAGGTACACAGCTTTCCCATCTACTTCAATTAAGGTAATATTGCTATGATTATCAGAAATGACTACTTTAGAAGTCTGCATATCAGTTTCTACAATGACTTCAATATAAAGTCTTTTCGGTGTATCCGCTTGGCCGGCAGTTACTTTACCTACTTCAATGAGTTTTAATGCCAACCGCTCATCTTCCTTTGTCAGTCCATCTAAAATCTCCAATTTCTTATTTGGATCACCAGCTACCGCCCCAAGAGCGGCTGCGAATTCTAGACCTTTAGCCGACATCCCCGGAATCCCAACAGATTTTGCATTTTTAATAATATTTCCACTCGCTTTTAAACGTATTGCCTGTATTACCCCATTTGCATTGCTTTTTGCCGTTGCTGCAGCCAGTGCAATCGCTACTGGTTCTGTACAACCAAGGGCAATTACTAATTCTTTTTCTAAGATAGCTAATATTTTGTGCTTACTCATTTTGCTCCCCCTGATTGAAGATAACTTTCCTATCATTTTAACATAATTGAACCCTAGGTTTTAGTAATTTTCTTTCCAAATATGGTGTCTGCCCCCCCACTGTCCTTGCACGCATTGAAAAATAATCCAAAAGTGTAATTATAGGGGTCCTCTATACATAAAAAAACTCCTATAGTAGAAGTTGTTGACCTTGTTTTGTTCCCTAAACAAACAAGTCTTCTACAAAGGAGTTTTTTCATTGAGTAATAATAGTGGGTCAGTTTATTTAACAACCTTCTCTCGAACCACGTCACTCTTCAACAATTCTTTCACTTTCTGATCAATTCTCTCAATCTCAGTCGATGAGTTCTTCCACCAGTTCCTGCTCCAAATTCGTTCGATTGTCCAGCCTCTGCTTTCTAAGAACCGCTGACGATAGACGTCTCTTTCCTTGGCATTGGCCGAGCTGTGATACATGGCTCCATCGCACTCAATTCCCACGATATATCGGGATGAATCATGCGGGTGAACAATGGCCATGTCGATTCGGTATCCAGACATACCAACTTGTGTTGTAACCTCATACCCAAGATTTCTCAGTTGATGATAGACTTGTTCTTCAAACGGAGAGTCAAAATGCAGTTCTTTTTCTTGCACATGAGTATTTACATTTTCATTTACCTCTTGGACAACAGCGTTTATCTGATCAACTTGCGATTTTGAAACAGCTCTAACATATTTTAGATAGGCTTTTAGTAATTTAGGGCCCATTTGCGACGTGTTAGCAACATTCAATTCTTCTGGTTCAATACTAGAAACAACCGTGATTCCTTCTTTTGCCCGTGTAACTGCAACATTAAGACGGTTTTCTCCACCTTTTTGATTGAGCATCCCGAATCGGTTATAAACCTTGCCTTCTGAGTTTTTCGCATAGGTAATTGAGAAAAGAATAATATCCCTTTCATCCCCTTGCACATTTTCAATATTCTTTACGAAGACTTGTTCATCCAAATCTCTGGTTAACATTTGATTATAAACCGCACTAAATTCCTCGTCTTCACTTACTAATTTATCAATCTGATCCTGGATTTTCGTTTGCTGCTTTGAGTTAAAAGTGATAATCCCCACCGTTTTTCCCGGCTGATTGATTAAAATTTCCTTAAGAATATTGACGACCTCAATTGCCTCAACTTCATTTGACTGATTAATCCATCTTCCATTAACTTTTTTCCACTTGATTGCGGGTGGATTTTTAAATGGAACAACATTTGGAGCTATTTGTACATGACCATTATAGAAGGCATGGTTGGAGTAATTGATTAACTCTTCATATTTAGAACGATAGTGCCACTGGAGAAGCTTTTCAGAAAATCTTCTCTTCGCTAAATTTAACAGACTGATGGAATCGTCTGTATCGTATTCTTCTTCCTCATCATCGTCGTTAACAAAAGAGGATTGAAACAGATTATAGGGCGGCAGCTGTTTTTCATCGCCCGCAATTATTACCTGTTTTGCCCGGTATACAGCAGGAATCCCACTTTCCACCGTACATTGTGACGCTTCATCAAAAATCACTAAATCAAATAATCCTTCTCGTAAAGGAAAAATAGATGAAACAATTTCGGGCGAAGCCAGCCATACAGGCATTATGTCTACGAGCCCATTTCCTGCAAATTCATTTACCAATCTTCGGAGCGGCCAAACCTGTCTCTTCTTACCAACCTGATGCTTCAACTCTTTAATATTCCTTGAATGGTTGGTTTGAACGGAATCCACCTTTTTGGTAAGGTTATGAAGCAGAAACTGAGTCCCAACTTTTCTTCTTTCCTCGATCAGCCCTGCGAATGATTGTCTAATTCTCGAAAACTCATTGGTTGAAATCTTTTGCACCTGCGGATTTCTTTTTTCTGTTTGGTCAATCCAATGGACATAAGCGGAGTTTTTAAATAAATCTACCCAGTAATCAGACAGAGTTAATTCGTTCTTCGCTGTTTTCTTTTGAAGAAGAAGAATCACTTTCTTCTCTATCTCGGAACAATGATTCCAATAAACATCCATTTGCTGCAGCTCTTCAAAATCACGATGGATAAATTCCAACATTTTATCTAATTCATTTAACGGAATATCACCTTCCGATATTCTTGTTTTCAGACTATTCACTTTTGAATCATTCAAATATTTTTTAAGCTTGTCTACTTCCTCAGACATTTTTTTTGTCACTTTACCCAGTTCATGCATAATTACTAGAGATTTCTTAATCTTTAGCCATTCAGATGAACTTGTCCCTTTAAATTTCCCTCCCTCAAGTAATTCTTCGATAATGTTTTTTCCAGAAACCGAGGTCCACCACCAAAGTCTTAAACCTTGTAAAGTTCTTTTCGTCCCATCCTCTAGATCAGGATAAATTTTATCTAATTTACTTTCAATTAGCCAAGTGTATCCTGGAGTAATTTTTTCATGGTCCAATGTGTCAATGTAATCCACTGCTTTTTTCGCCTTTTCAATCACATCATTCAATAATTCGATGGCTTCTAGCTTTTCTTTCATATTAAAATGGGCGAAGGTTTTACGCTCTTTTAATGGAAAATCTTCATCACCAAAGCGATCAAACCATTCCGCATAGGTGTACACTTTTTCAGATATATCCACTAAAACATCTTTATTTAAGGCCGGGAGCACCTCTTGTAAATCAATAATTTGAGTGGTTTCCCCTATCGGTTTTGCTAATCCGTATAAATCATATAATCTTAAGCCAAAGTCTTGGTAACTGTATAAAGCAGCAGCGATACTGTTCAATATTTCTTCTTGAGAAGATAATTTCTTTGAAGTAGAAGATAACTGATTCATCGCATTCTCATAAGACACCTTATTTTGTTCTAGAACGGCCCCAACTTTTGCATAGAGCTTTTTCCGGTCATTCTTTTCATCATGTACCAGTGCGACGTGATTACTTAACCCCAAACCATCAAGCCGTTGGTAGACGACATCTAATGCAGCACGCTTTTGGCAAACCACAAGTATTTTCTTCTCTTGTTGAAGAGCGTCCGTAATAAGATTAACAATCACTTGAGATTTACCCGTTCCTGGCGGCCCATGAACAACGATTCCTTTTTTATAACGCGCTTCTTTTAAAATTTCTTCTTGTGATCCATCTGCTTGTAAAAGGTTTAAAATGTCTGGTTTATTAAGGTTATCCTCTTTATTGTTTTCAGGCTGGTCACCAACAGTATCAATATCCACGTCTTGGGGGTCTATTAACTCGCCGGCTAAGGATAAATCACTTTCCTCCGATAGGAGAATAAGTTCCTCATAATCTTTAACTAACGAGGATCCACCCTGTGGGAAATTTCCTATGACCGCATTTTCCAGCAAGGTAAAACCGGCAACTTCGGGTACTTCTTCTTTACTATATTCCTTCAGTTTGGAAATACCTTTAGGTGAAAATGATACATTCATTTCATATTTTTTTAAAAACGAAAGCCAATCATCATAGTTGTATTTGCTAGATACTTCTGCTGCCTGTTCAAAGAAATCCTCTGTAAAGCTTAGGTTGTTTAGCTTTTTAAATGCTAAAAACAAAGTCCGGTTAATCTGAGAACCTTCTTCATCTTTTTTGATTACCCATTTTTGCGAATTAACATTGTTTTTTTCAAGCCTTACCGGGTATAAAAATAATGGAGCTTGAAAAAATGTTCCATCCGATAATGTTCCAGATAAAAACGGAAAACCGAGGTAAAAATCATGAATTCCTGTTTCATCTTCAATTCCTTTAATATTTCTAAATAAATCAGTAAGTTTTTTAGAAAGTTTCATTGATACTTCATTATTAATAGTGGGCTTTAAAAGGGTGATTTCATTCTTGGATTGATTCATGATTTGTTCTACTACAGACACACCTGCCTTTTCTTTCGATAACTTTGATAAAGAATCTAGCTCTGTTAAATCAAAGCTCCATTTATTATAAAGCTTCAGCAATCTGATTGAGCGGTTACGACGACTGATATCATTGAGCTTATCCCTCATATGTATTAACTTATCTTTCATTAACAGGACCTCTTTCCGTAGTACAAATATCCAATAATAACCATTATATAATCACTCTTTACTTGTTATTCTTATTTCAAAAATAAGATTATTAATCGGTGGAACCCGAATAACAGTTTATCCACAAATCAGTAGTAGCCCATGAATAATATAAACAATTGGTTTTCAGCTATCAAATCTGTTTAGGCATTTAAATGTCGCCATTTTGGGCTGACCAAATGGTTTCAAGTAAAAACTTGCCTTCAAAACATACCATAGAATCTCCTTAATCTACTTTCCAACTGACACTCCTCTTACTATTCTACTGGGTTTGACAGAATGTGCCAATAGGAAGAACCAGGATACTAAAGAACTGGTCGTTTATTGTTCTAAATATATACATTTATAGGTGATAATGTTGAAAAAAGTCGCATTATTCATTGATTAAATCTAGGTGGATTGATTTTTTCGTGTTCTATTTAATTATGAAGGGTATATACATAAATAAATAGCAAAGAATGTATAGAAACCATGTTTTTCGGAGGTGCAAAGGTTGATTATCCCTCTAAAAAAAATAAAAGTAATAGTCAACCGGATGAAATGAGACGTATTCAATCAATTAGAAATATAGCTAAGTATGCAAGTACCCCAACTGAAGTTAAGCTATATAGGCAGCAAATGAACTCAATCATAAATCAAGCTAAAGGAAGACGCTAGAAGAAATCTAGGTCTTCTTTTTTGTAGGATTATTATGGAAATTAAGATATAATAGGAATATGAGGGGGGGCATCGCTTGGATTCTCTATTTTTCTTTACTTCTGAAACTATTAAATCTTTTTGGAATTATATAGGGTTAGCTATACTCACTGGGGCTATCGGAGGGATTGGGCGAATTTTTCTTAATGGTGCCTTTGAACCAACAAAAATTTTCTATACGAAACAAAATGAAATTGGCGAACTAGAAGTCGAACTTCGTCCATTCTATTCCATCATTTTTAATACATTTAATTGGAGACCACAAAAAGCATTAATTGTATAATTTTCTAGAAATTGTAACTACCCGGGATCCATTCACCATATTAAACCGAGTTCCTCCCCTACTTTTAAGTAAGGGGAGGAACTCGGTTTTTTTATTTTTTAAGGGAGTTTAATAGCTTTTTTAAGAATATTTTGGTATATTATATATAGAACGAATGTTTGGGGGGTGTTAAAAGATGTCTAAGAAACAAGATTCTAGTTTTGTATTAACACTTCCTATGAATGCAACTCATTTTGATATGTTCCATTTTGATAAGGTCTTTGAAGTTTCCCGAAGGATTCAAAACGCTTGTTTAGGAGAAATTTTAAAACGAAACCGGTTGGTGCAAGATAACAAACACTACTGTAAAAACATACGGTGTATTAAGGCTGTCAAAAATAAAATTCAAAATTCTAAAAATAAAAAAGAAAAAATGATTCTGGAAACAGAGCTTCGTTCGTTATATAACAAACAAAAGGAAATAGAGCGTCAATTTGGTTTAATCGAATATGCCATCCATGATTTTGTAGCTCCAATGAAACGTCATTTCGAAGGAGTTTTAGATATTAATACAGCTCAAAAAATAGCTAGTCGTGCTTGGAAAGCGTATGAAAAGAAACGCTATGGGTCTGCAAAAAAGGTGTATTTCAAAAAATACGGAACCATGACTTCTATTGAAGATAAAACGAATAAATCAGGAATTACTTTTCGTGAAGTGAAGGGTCAATATTTAATAAATGTAATTGGAACGAAGGTTTCGGTTACTGTTAAAGAAATGGACATCTATGCGAAGGAAGCATTTTTAAACAGAAAAAATATTAAATACTGTCGTATTATACGAAAAATGATTCGCGGAAAAATGCGATATTTCGTTCAATTGATTATGAAAGGTATTCCACCCGCAAAACGGAATAAGAATACCGGTTTATTCAAAGTTCGTTTAGGTAAAGGTAGAACTGGAATCGATCCTGGTATACAAACAATGGCAATAGTTTCTGATCATTTAGCATTATTACGGGAACTTGCTCCCAATGTAGAAACCCTTGAAAGAGAAAAACGACTAATTTTGAGAAAGATGGACCGCTCTAAACGCACTACTAACCCTCAAAAATTTAATCCTGACGGAACCATTAAGGTTGGAAGTAAAGATAAATGGTCCTTTTCTGCCAACTACATTAAATTACGAAACAAACTACAAGATATCCAGCGAAAACAAGCCGCAAAACGAAAGCAATCCCATTGCCGACTAGCAAATGTCATCCTACGTACTGTCGATGAGTTCTTTGTTGAAACAATGCACTACCAAGGACTCCAAATACGAGCGAAAGAAACCAAAATCAGTGAAAAGACCGGAAAGTTCCAACGAAAGAAGAGATTTGGAAAATCCATTGCCAACAAAGCTCCGGCATTATTTGTTTCCATTTTGGAATATAAGTGTAGATGCTTAAATGCTAAATTTAACAAAATTAACACCTGGACAGCACAAGCTAGTCAATACAACCACGAATCGGAGGCGTATGAAAAGAAAAAACTGCACCAACGATGGAGTCAAGTAGGTAATTTTTTTGTGCAGCGAGATTTATATTCTGCATTTTTAATTAAAAATATTGATGAGAGTCTAGATAAAATTGATAAAACCTTGTGCGATCATACTTTTTTAAATTTTATTGTGAAGCATGATTTAGAAATACAACGTTTAAAACTAATGAAGCCTTCCATTTCTAGTATGGGAATTAAAAGTTAAACAAGTAAAATCTCAAGGTGTGACCTACCTACTGAACGTTAAACAGCCCAGGGTTGTTTGTTCGATAAAGCTTTTCTGAACTAAGTGAGTGTCTTATTGTTGTACCTAGGTATTCCTCGGAATAGCGCTAGGGAGAGATAAGGAGAAACTTGGACAAGAGAACCTGCCATATTTATGCGTGCAGAGTGTCAGGGTTCATTACCAGGTACCCCAGGGGTATTCCGTTTTTAGTTCTGCGGAACAAGATGCTAAGGAAGGCGCGAATAATGGAACGGTTTCCATGAAGCATATTAAAGAATTTTATATGGCCATCGTTAAAGATATGATGGTAAAGTCCACAGTGGCTGATGGCGTCTCCATCCGAGTGATTGGAAGTCAAAGTGATGCTAAAAAGATTGAAGAAACGCTCGAGGTTAAAAAAGTTTTAAGCTATTTTAAACAAAAGTTTGGACCGTATCCGTTTAAGCAGTTGGATATTGTAATAAACGGCGGTGGAATGGAATATCCCGGGATTGTAGAAGTTAATACCACACCTGAGGAACCTGCAATTAATGAAACAGTTGTCCATGAAACAGCACACCAATGGTTCTATCATGTGGTGAGCAACGCCCCCTATTATCATGCTTGGATTGACGAAGGACTAACTTCCCTTTCCACCATGCTCTATTTTATTAATGTGGAAAAGACTCCGGTTGACACAATCATGGAACAACTAGAAATGCTTTAGAACACGCAATCGACAAACAAGCATTATATTTCCATAAAACGTTTCTACAGCGGGATACATATTAGCCCCAACCAAACCCTAGCTTACCTTCTTTTATTTTGCTTTCATTCCATTCCAGAATTCCTTCTCCTTCGCATATCCCCTGTTCTTCAATTTCTTTTTTATAAAACTCAATAATCCTATTTCGCTTTTCGTGGTCTTGCGGTAAATCTACAATCAGAGCTGTAGCATATGGTCCCCCTTCATCTTCTATTCTTTCTTGTTCATCAAGAATACCTATAACATTTACCATTAGTGCACCAAGTTCATAGATTTTTTCAACAAATTTTACTGCATTAGCAGTTTCACCAAACCTATCAGTTGCTAACGCTGATGGATTGTTGTTACTTTTAAGCCATTCTAATGCTTCATATGTTTTCATTAAAATCACTCCTAAATTTAATTGTCGATTAGAATTAACTAGGGTCAAATCCATTTAGATCTTATGATAAAAGTTAATGTGACCAATTTTATAGTTTTGAAATTGATCACAACCAGGGTGGTGCCTTAATAAAGAAATTGAAAAGGCAAATAAATAGATTGATAATGGAGTACGTCCAAAATTCACCCCCTTGTATTAGAATTCATAACTAACCGGTCCATCGGCATGAAACATAGAGCACTCATGTCCGACAATAGCTGCTCTGTATGCTTTATTTCTTGTTATTTAAGATAAAGTTGTTTGCTTAATATCCTGTTTGGTACGGTTCAATTTAATAGCTGCTTTACTGATACTAATTCCCAATCACCTACAATCGCTCAATCTCCTCTATTTGCAAACCTGTCATTTCAGCAATTTCTTGAATTGGTCTACCCTTTTCTTTCATCCTTTTTGCAACCATCCTAATGGCTTCCAGTTTTCCTCTATTTTTCCTTCTTCTTTTCCAAGTTCTCTTCCTCGTCTTTCATATGAATTAATAATTTCCATTACTTTATCGGCCTCTTTTGCACTCATTTCCCTCACCTCTTCTATGACTTTTTGTTCTTCTTCTTCTGTTAACTGTAAATAGGTATCGAAAAAACCCATGATTAAGGTTTTTCTTGCAGGATTCAATTTCAAGCGGAGCAACATAAATAAAAACTCCACTTTTAACTCTGTTTTCTCCCTTTCATTATACCCCATTTTACTTAACAGCGCCGCTGCGACTGGGTTATCTTGGCGAAGGTAGTTTCGCCAGTTTTCCTTTTTTATATGAATGGTCAAAAATCGAAAATCCAATACCGATAAAAATGGAAAATCCATCGAGAAGGTGTCAGGCTCTTTTCTATTCGAATCATGGCTAAGGATTGCAATTGGAAGGATCTTTCTGCGGTATTTTTCATAGAGGCGCCCGAAGTAGATATACATTCTTTCATTAAAATTGTGCTGGCGTTGAGCTTGACTTTCACATGGATAACGATTAATCCATCTTCACCTTTTAGCTTTGTTTCGACTAAAAGGTCTAGTCTGTATTTTTCCCCTTCCGTTACATCCGTTACAATTTCTTCGGATAGAAAACGGAAACATGAATATCTATTTCCTCATAAGCATTTGGAAAGAATAACAGAATGAATTCTTCGAAAAACGTTGACAGCAATTCCTTAAATAATCGGTCATGATCGATGTGTGATGCCATTGTCTACCACTCCTATTTTTATTTTTCTCTATTTAAATGTTCAATCAAGAAATACTGTTATTAAAAAGATGAAAAAATGAAATAGAGGTTTTAAAGGAAGATAAATTAACTACTTTTTTAATGGAGTTTTAATGATAGAGAGATGAGTTAGATGGAAAATGCATAGAGGCACGAATGAGATATGAAATGAAATAACAAGAAAATTATAGCATTTGTTTGTAAAAAATTCTTGTATATTAAGCGAGCTTCACAAAATTTTAACAAACAAATAGCCCCGCAAATATTACACTTTTTGAATTTGACTTTCCTATTATTGTATAATTGAATTATACAAAACCAAACTATTTTGAGGGAATAAAATGAAATATGATCTTGTAATAAAAGAGTTAAATCAGCTAAAAAAAGAAAATGAACATCTAAAACGGCTGCTATCAAATATGATGCATCAACGGGAAGAAAAAGCAGAAATTACAACAGATGCAAACATTATTAGTAATAGAGCGCTACCAATAAATAAAATCAATCTTTTTAAAAGTTTATTTAAGGGCAGAACAGATGTATTTGCATACCGATATGAATCTAACAATGGAAAGATGGGTTACACCCCGGCATGCGATTTGGAATGGCAAAAACCGATTTGCCAGAAACCACAAATTAAATGTTCCGCCTGTCAGCATCGGAGGTTAACTCCACTTAACGATCAAGTACTATATAACCATCTAAGTGGAAAAAAAACAGTCGGAATATACCCCCTTCTTCAAGATGATACGTGTTTTTTTCTTGCATTCGATTTTGATAAACAAAACTGGCAACAGGACGTATTAGCATTTGTAAAGGAATGCAAAAATAGTCATATTCCCGTGTACATAGAACGATCTCGTTCAGGAAAAGGTGCACATGTATGGATCTTCTTTTCAGAAAAAGTTTCAGCTGCTATAGCAAGAAAACTTGGTATGCATCTCTTAACGAAAACTCATGAAAGAAGACATCAAATTGGGTTTGACTCATTTGATCGAATGCTGCCAAATCAAGATACACTTCCTAGCGGTGGATTTGGCAATCTTATCGCTTTGCCGCTTCAACTCCGTTCTAAGAAAGAAGGGAATAGTGTATTTGTTGACGAAAATTTTATACCCTTTGAAGATCAATGGCTGTATTTATCTTCTATTGAAAAAATGAATAAACAGGATGTTTTAGCAGCTTTAAATAAACTTGGACATTTACAAGTTAATGAACCTGTTTTGAATTTAGCTACCCCTAAGAAAATCACGGTCATTATAAAAAATGGGCTGTATATCCGAAAAGAAGGAATACCTTCTGTAATTTTTTCAAAAATGATGAACTTAGCTACTTTCAATAATCCTGAGTTTTATAAAGCACAGTCCAAGCGAATGTCAACATATGGGATTCAAAAGGTGATTAGCTGCTATGAGGAGAATTCTGAATATCTAATACTTCCCCGTGGCTGTTATGAAGAATTAGAAAAACTGTTAAATGGATATTCGATAGAACTCGAAATAGAAAATGAATCTTTTGAAGGAGACGATCTTCAAGTTAACTTTAATGGGCAACTAACATCGCAGCAAGAAGATGCCGTCCAAAAATTATTGGAACATGAAAATGGGACACTCGCAGCATCTACTGGTTTTGGAAAAACGGTTACGGCTGCGGCACTTATCGCTAACAGGAAAATAAATACCTTAATTATTGTGGATAGGACCCAACTCCTTCAACAATGGGTGGAAAGTTTATCTACTTTCCTCGATATACCAACTAAAGAAATTGGACAAATTGGCGGCGGCAAAAAGAATATAACCGGACAAATTGATGTTGCTACCATTCAAAGTCTAAATTCCAAGGGTGAGTTAAAATCATTTATTACTCAATATGGTCAGATTATTGTTGACGAATGCCATCATATCTCTGCATACAGCTTTGAAAAAGTGATAAAACGAGTCCGCGCTAAGTATGTATATGGTTTGACAGCAACACCTATTCGAAAGGACGGACTGCATCCTATTATCTTTATGCAGTGCGGCCCAGTACGCTACAAAACGGATGCAAAAACCCAAGCAAAAATTCGCCCATTTAAGCATACATTAATACCGAGATATACGAATTTCAACTTAAGTTCAACTAATCTTCAAGAAATCTACCAGTCCATATCAAAGGATGAACAGCGAAATCAATCACTATTTGATGATGTTTTAAATGAATTAGATAAAGGAAGTTCCCCAATTGTATTGACAGAGAGAATTGAACATCTTGAATTCCTTCGTGATAAATTTAAAGGTTTTGCTAAAAACATTATTATCCTTACAGGGAAAATGAATAAAAAAGAACGAAGGACGGAAATGGAACGCCTGGCTAACATCCCAGATAACGAAGAGCGACTAATAATCGCAACCGGTAAATACATTGGTGAAGGTTTTGATGATCCGCGTTTAGACACTTTGTTTTTAGCCATGCCCATATCTTGGAAAGGTACACTCCAGCAATATGTTGGACGGTTGCACCGAATTCACTCTAATAAGCAAGAGGTTAAAGTTTTCGATTATGTTGATGCGCATGTCCCTATATTAAAAACAATGTTTGAAAAACGGCAAAGTGGGTATAAGTCATTAGGATATGTTTCATTAAATAATAAAGAAAACAGTTCACCGAGCAAATGCAATTGTTTTAGTGGAGAGGAAATTCGATTTCTAAGCACATCCCTATAACCGTTAGGTAAATTAGGTTTTGTATTGAAACAATGCTACAGCTTATAGTTGGCTGCAGCATTGTTTGCCTTTTGTACCACATTTTTTAATTTCTTGCATAGTGCAGGGTTTTATCCAACCCTTAACGCTTATTAAGATCAGGTCTATATGCCGGATAGCTATTTATGAATAATTGTTTCCTTTCTTACTATAAATTTCATAAGCAAAAAATCCAAATAAATAGCCTATTCCAGCTCCTAAACTAACTGTAAATATTAGAGAGATTGGAAAAAATATGCCAAAAATCACACCGATAGCACAACCAAAAAGCATTCCCATTGGTATTAAACAATTTAATAAATCTTGAGCGCCTTTGGATTTTTTCATACCTAGGTTACCTTGGTTATATTTATGTTTAAGCCTTTCAACTACATATACTACAATCCCTCCCACTATTACAACAGGCGCATTTGCCATGACTAACCCCATGTTAGAACCACCTTTCACTTTTTAATCAGATCATACCTGCTACTCTTAAATAAAATGCCCTTTAATGGAAACAGGCATAAACCTTATTCCATTATTGCGTCCTATAGCGGAAAACAAATTTTAAAATAGAAGGTTTTGAAAAAGCGAAATAGTAATAACTAAAGTTGATAAAGAGCCTAAAGATGCCAAAGATACAATTTTTCGGTTGTTTTGCTTTTTTGAAGGCTTACTTAGTTCATGGATTACTGCACCCCATAAAAGCACGGATGCTAAAATAATAATACTCATAATCATATTTGGTATCTCCTTTCTAAATATTTTAACTTTGTTTATATTCTAACACATATAGCTTTTAACTTTGATCAGCCGGAAGATGTGGAGGTAATCATCTGTCATTTACTGGTACATTTTCTTGGCCGTAATCATTATGCGCTAGTTTGGAATTTAAATTAAAAATAATAAATAAAGTAAACGCGATGCGTATAACCTGGTTAAGGTCTTATGCAACGCGTATTTTTGATCATACTTTTTTTTACTATAGAATAGCAGGATGGTAATTTCAGAATCGTTTTACGATTAACTTCGATAAAGTCCAACAAAACCCGGGTGGTGCCTGTCACCATTAATCAAAGCGGTTTTTTATTTGATTTAAATATGCCATTTAATTTCATATAAATTTCAAATTTTATCATTGCTTCTTTTTCTCTTCTTTCTTGCTCTTCAGGTGAATAATATTTTAATGCTTCTTCTCTTCCTTTTCGAGTGATAAAATATCGATTCCCTTTTTTAATATGATCAAGTTCTTGTCCATGATGCTCTGGGTAACGGCAATGTAATCGTATTTCATTTGAATCAACTTTTTCTTTATCCTTTTCATTAATTTCGTCCGCAATTTCTTGTGGTGTGAAATATAACTTTGTAATACTCATTATTTTGACTGCCTCCTGCTCATTTTTTAATCTATGTGGAATATAGTTTTATTGAGGATTTGGATTATGAAATTCCATTCGTAATTTTGATGAATGTAAAACTGCTAGCAGCCCGTATTTTTCTCCTGTATTAAAAATCCAGTTACTTAAAGGATTTTCACTCTCTTTCCATTTCTCTATTAAAGCAATCAATTTTTTATCACTTGTTGCCAAATTAGCTTCTTTCTGAAATTCAAGATAATCTAAAACTTGTGAATGATTTAAAATAATTTCTTTCCAACCTATATCAAGTCCGGCAATCATTAATTTTTCTCCATCACATTTTGCAATCCATTGTTCACCATGTTCATTTTCAAAATAATATGTTGCTTCACTTGTCCATTTTGGCGGTGTACTTCCTTGTGATGTTGCTAACTCTTGTTCAAATTTAACTGTCATAATCATTTCCTCCTGATTTTTATCCGTAAATATTTATTTGTTATTCGTCCAACAATATGTATCGCTTTAATGTTTCCACATCTAGAAAAAAAATAAACCTTCCATTGTTAATTTAGGCATTCACAAAATCATCTTCAAACTTACTTAGTTAAATTATGGAACATTAGTTCTTAATAATTCAAATTTATTACTTCCACATAGAAACAAACTTTACAATCCCCCCAGAAATGGTGTCAGTCCCCCAGTGAAGTAAAGCTTTAACGCACCAGGGGACTGATACCAAAATCACATGTACTTTTAGATTAAATTTTCTAGAGAGATAAGATTTTGGTTAAAATTTACATTTTTCAATCTCCTCTATTTCCAGCCCTGTCATTTCAGCAATTTCTTGGATTGGCATCCCGTTATCTTTGCGCAGGTAGTTTCGCCAGTTTTCCTTTTTTAATTGAATGGTCAAAAATCGAAAATTCAATACCGGTAAAAATGGAAAATCCATCGAGAAGGTGTCAGGCTCTTTTCTATTCGAATCATGGCTGAAGATTCCAATTGGAAGGATCTTTCTGCGGTATTTTTCATAGAGGCGACCGAAGTAGATAAACATTCTTTCATTAAAATTCTGCTGGTATTGAGCTTGACTTTCAACATGGATAACGATAAATCCATCTTTTTAGTAATTTGTTTTATCATAAATGGCATTTAAACCCTTTCATCGAAAGCGTTTAGATAATGATTTCTAAATCCTACTAAAAACCTTGGTGTACAATTTCTTCCAATCCAATAGCAATATCAGAAATCATATTTTTGGCTTCATCAAGCTGTCCTTTATAGAGACAAATAAGAGGTTTGATGATGTATTGGTGGACTTTTTCTTGGTTGTTTAAAATATCAATTGGAAGAAAGTATGTCGTTGTAGTAACTCCAATTTTTGAAAAAATTGTGTTAAAAAGCTTGCCATCTGCCGTTTTCTCATCTTCGTCGTTATCTGTCCATCCTGCATTATATAGCTCATTACTTTTATTCAATTTCTCCTTTTGAGATTCCAAAAGTCCACATGTTATAAAGGGAATAGTATTCTCTAATCCATGGTTGCTTCCATCAAAAATAATATTAATACCTACACCTTTCTTCAGATTTTCACCCTTAGCAAACACTCGCTGTAAGAAGTATGGAAGCCAATATTCTGGATAGCGAAAATGTGATGACCGATCCCACATTACGCTGCCACCACTAACTGCTTTAAACCCCTCATTTTCCATCAAGTCATTAATCACAATCATTAATTTGCTGGTTTCTTGGCAGATTGTTTTCATCATATCGTAGATTCCTTTTATTTCTTTTCCGGTTGCCATCCCTTATTCCTCCATCCAAAAAAGGTTTTCAATTTTTAAAAGTTTACTAACTTCAATTCCTGAAAAAAACTGTTGGTCCTTCTCAGATACTTGCCAAAAAAAGGAACCCATTGCTGAAATTTTTCTATTAGGTTTAGTAAATCCATGAAATGGAACCAAGCCTTTCCTTTTCAGCAATGCCTTCAAATCTGATAGCAAATAGCGCATTGTAGGGGCATTTTGCCAGGTTTCCCTTGAATTCACTTCATCAATGGCACTAATGATGCTTATCCAGTTAACCCAAAAGAAATTATGATAATTTTGATTAAAATACTGTTTTTTCTCTAATACTTTAAAGGTTTCTTCGATATCGTGCCGTGGTGAAGTGTAATGGGCAGTTACGAAAAATAGATATCGGTTGCCTGCCGATTGAATATATTTGTCTCTTATGAGGCGATCACCAATATAGATTTTTCCGTCCTGAAGTTCCTTGAATAATTCGGCAAGTTGGTCCCCATCTAAATGTTCTAATGGGTTGTTTTCTTTATCAGTTGCGCCTTCTTCTCGATACGCATTACTTTTTCCTGAATGGTATTTTGCTTCTATTAAAACAGATATTGTGGATTGATCTTTTTTCGTTAGGATGATTAGGACATCGGGTTCTCTGTTTAAATAGGTCGTTCTTGGCCAAAAGACATAATCCGCTTCCACAATATCCTCGAGAAAATCAGGTGGAGCATTGTCCTCAAAGCCTGTTGCTTTTTTCAGAAACGGAATGAGGCCGATGTTGACATTAAGATACTTAAAGGTCGAAAATACATCTGAGGTAAGTAAATCTTCCATGTGCTCAAAAGGAGAAAGCTTTCCATGAATTTCAGCAATTGTCATAATAAAACCACCCATACGATTTAATCATAATGAAGGCATTAATTGTTATATATTAGGGAAAAAACTATAACCCCCCCTCCGCAAGCTGAGTTTTTAGGGTCGGAAAAACATTCCTGATCCCCAGCTCTGTAACACTTTAATTTCTCGGGGATCAGGCACTAGAATTATGTGATGGAACAAAGAATTTCCCCATTTTTCTCTCCACTACAAATAAATTTTTCAGGTTTTTAATCGATTAATTGTACTTTGATGATAAATAATGCTCAATCGTCTTCACATATGTTTTCCAATCTTTATACTGTTCTTGGATTTTCCCAACCAAAATAGAATCAATTTGTTTTTCTTCTTTATATATACCTAGGCGACGCATGTTTTCTAGTCTATTAATATATTGTTCAACAGAAATAGGCTTTAATTTTCTTTCTCCTTTTTTGAGTATATGTTTCTGTGATAAATATTCTTTAAAGTCCAAAAAATCGACTTTTCTATTTGAAACAACCGTTTCATGACGATAAATATTATTTTGGTTTTTCAAGAATAGATCCCTCAACCATTCTTCTCCTTTTTCTGACAGTTGGGTAACGAACTCTTGCCCAATCCCTGTTTTCACAGTACAAAATCCATCCAGTGTATTTTGCCATGTCTTTTGATGAACTTGTGTAAGATTTTTATAAAAAAGGTTTGGTAGTTTCCAGGTAGCTATGTTCGATTCTTTACTGTTGGAAAGCAATAGATGATTGTTAAGCGTTGTAAAGTAACCACAGCCTGGTATTTTTAAATCCTCAAATAACCATTGATCGGGTACAAAAATGAAGTTTTTCTGGTTTCTAGTAAAAGCTGCTTCTGTGATGTGGGGATGATGATGCAGGTGGTATTCTTCAAGTAATTCTTTACATTCCTTATAAGTTTCTATTCTCTTCTTTACTTTTAACCAGCCATAAATATAATGGCCGGATATTTTTTTATTTGAAGTCGATTGAAAACCACCAAAAAATAAAAAGATTGATCCTTCATTTACGTTGTGCTTTCTTAAATGAGGTGCTGCATTAAATTGTCCAAACCCCTTACCAATCTTACAGTTTTCATTTTCTTCTATCCAAGGAGGTATTCCTAGCATTGGATCGAAGTGAGCAAATAATTCATCATTGTTTATGTAAGCGTACTCATTTTTCCGTAACTTTACACGGTCCGTTCCTTTTAAACTGTTATAAACCTCACTTAGATTACAACCTTTTAAACCGCAAATATATTCATTTTTTACTAGTATATCCCTATATTGTATATGATTTGAATACCTATTTACCTTTTCTGGTATTGGAAACCAAATGTATTTTCCTGTGTCGTAACTATATGGAGAAAAACACCCTCCACTACCGGAATCAAACCCTTTTCTGCTAAGGACTAATTTCATGGTAATTCCCCGCCTTGTATTTTTTCTTTATACTCTAAAGTACTAGTTAATAATCCAAACTTCTCAGCTACATCATTCAGCATTAACTTGGCATTTCTTTCCGAGTTTATTATTACTACTATATAAATATCTCTATTTTTCAACTTATTTAATACCAGTCTAATAACGGAATACCTACAATTATTAATATTTATCTCTTGTGAATATTTTACCACGAAATTCCCACTTTTTTTTATTTTCCAATTATTTATTCAATTTCTTAATACACTGTTACTTTATTAGTTTGCGGAAACCCCCTAATTCAACTACATCTTCCAAATCAATTAGTCTTTATAAAATGAGTCTAGTAATGTTCAAATAACTTTCAAATGGATACAACAAAAAATTGGCAGGCACCTTACAGTTTTCTGGTTAGTGCCTGGCACATGTATCTACGGGAATGGCGTATCCCATTTAATTCTGCCAGGTAACAAAGCGAACTCTTCAAACTTTTTCAGCCATATAGCAGCTTGTAGAGGACTAATCTCCAAATTACCAAATTTTTTTAATTGGTATTCCCTTTCTGCCGCATCATTTATCATGTGATCGATTTGTTCAATCCTCTTCTTTGTATCTTGTAATTCTGTATTTAACCGCTCGATGTTCTTTTGTAAAATCTCCGGTTGTTTGGAATCAATATTTTCGGCAATAACGTGAACGGAATCCTCGATTTCTTTGACAGATTTAGAGTCCCCTCCTAAAACACTGACACAAAGGGGACGAATCTCTTCAGGAATCTTATTTTTCAAAACATGTAATGCCCGGTCCTTTTCACTGGTAACAAGGACTCTTTTCCCATGGGTAAGAAGGTGGCTAATTAAATTGGCAATCGTATGACTTTTGCCAGTCCCTGGTGGTCCCTGAATCACTCCCCCACTATTTGCGGCTAATTTCTCAGGAATCAATTGCTGCTCTTTAATGGCCGGCAGCGGGAAAAATTATTCCTGGTCAACTGCTTCCAATTCTGGTGAGAGACTCTTTAAATCAACATCCGAATCACTGTGATCAATTTTTTGATGGTTTCCGGGACAGGAAAACCCGTCTGAATTTTTTCAATGGCATTTGTTAAATCTTGCTGCCAAAACCTGCCGCCTGTGTTTCTTAAGAATAAGGCTGGACTGTAAGAAATAATTGGAATGGTTATGTTTTTTATGCTTGCCTTTTTATCAGACGCAAATAATCCCTCAGGACTTATTGTGTGAACAACTTCCTGGAAGAATTGTTGGATTCGATCCCCTTCAACTGGTGAAAATTCGAGCTCTTGGACTAGACTTTCCAATTTTATAACCCGCGTGTCGTTCGGAAAATCAATATGTAATAACATGTAAGTCTCCATCGCGGAGCCGTTACTTGTAGGTAGCAGGTAAAAAACACCTTTCTTAGCATCAAATTTGATCTCTAATTTTGTTACCAAAACATGGCGGGAGATTTTGTTACCGCCAATTTCCCATTGAAGTAAACCGTGCCCACAACCAAGTTCTATGTCTTCCCCTTTTCAAGCAATCTCGACACGCTACATCCAGAAATAGAATGTTTACTTTTACTCCAACTCTGTAGAAATTTTACAGAAAAATAGTGCCAGGCACCTTCCAAATTTCTGGTTAGTGCTTGCACCTTATATTTATTTTCCAACTCAATAGAATGTAAATGATTGATTATAGGACTTTACTTAAGAACGCCTTGGTTCGTTTATGCTGAGGGTTACTGAACAACTCATTTGGTTCATTTTCTTCCACAATATAGCCGCCGTCTATGAATATGACCCGGTCCCCCACTTCACGTGCAAAGCCCATTTCATGGGTAACCACCACCATTGTCATCCCTTCTTTAGCAAGCTGTTTCATTACTTCTAATACATCTCCGACCATTTCAGGGTCAAGTGCAGATGTCGGCTCGTCAAAAAGCATGATTTTAGGATTCATTGCCAGCGCCCTTGCGATGGCAACACGTTGTTTTTGCCCTCCGGATAGTTCGCCCGGAAAACTATTAGCTTTTTCTCTTAATCCTACTTTATCAAGCAGCTCAAATGCTAATTTATCCGCAGCTGATTTGTCGGTAGTGCGAATTTTAATGGGTCCCATCGTGATGTTTTCTAAGACGGTTTTATGAGGGAATAGATTGAATTGCTGAAAAACCATTCCCACTTCTTGTCTAACTTTGTTGATATTGATCTTGTTGTCTGTGATATCCTGTCCGTTAATGACTACTTCGCCACCTGAAATTTCCTCTAGGCGATTTAAGCAGCGAAGGAACGTACTCTTTCCTGAACCGGATGGACCTATTACACAAACTACCTCTTGTTCTTGTACCTCTGCATTAATATCCTTTAAAACCTCTATCTTACCAAACGATTTTCTTAGATTTTTAACTTTGATCATGCTCATCGAAGCTGAATCCTCCTTTCGACGAAATTGGCTAAGATGGTTAATAAATAAATTATGATAAAGTAAATAACACCCACAGTCAGCCAAATCTTGAAAGCCTCGAAGGTTGCTGAAGCTTGGATTTGCCCTTGCTGTGTTAAGTCGGCTATCCCAATAACGGATAATAGAGAAGTATCTTTTAAACTAATAATGGACTGGTTGGTAATGGTAGGAAGCATTCTTCTAAATGCCTGTGGGAGCACCACATATCGCATCGTTTGTGCACCCGTAAAACCAATCGATCTTGCTGCTTCTGTTTGTCCCTTATCAATCGATTGAATTCCCGCTCTGATAATCTCAGCAAAATATGCCCCCGCATTAATAGCAACAGTGACGATCCCAGCTGTTGTGTTGTTTAAGGACACCAATTGTAAAGAATTCACGCCGAAATAGATAAAAAACAATTGTACAATAAATGGCGTACCTCGAATCGCATCCACATAAACCTTTGCAATCCAGTTTAAAATCTTACTCGGAGCCAATCTTAATAATGCGATTACTAAACCAATTAAAAAACCAAGAATAATAGCTATTACAAAAATATATAGAGTAACTTGAAGTCCTTTTAATAACATTGGAATAGCTGCAGAAATAATATCCATCCTAATCATCCCCTTTCAAAAAGAAAGCGCGCTATAAGCGCGCCTATTGCTCACAAATCTATTATTCACCAAGATAAGTTTTTATAATTTGATCATAGGTTCCGTCTTTTTTAAGCTCTTCAAGTCCTTTGTTAATTTTTTTCAAAAGATCTTGGTTTTGTCCTTTTAATACTGCAATTCCATATTGATCTCCGTTCAATCGATCACCCACGATTGTTAAGCCAAGGTCTTTTTGAGCAATTGCATAGGAGATAACCGGATAATCTTCAATAAGTGCTTCTGCATTTCCGTTCGATACTTCCTGGAACATGGCAGGACTGTCATTAAATTGAACAACAGTAATTCCTAGTTTGGCAGCATTGTCTTGTGCATATTTCGCACCTGTCGTTCCTTTTTTAACTGCTACCTTTTTTCCTTTAAGATCATTTACAGATTTAATGCCTGAATTATCTTTTTTAACAACTACTGTTAAACCTGCATCAAAATATGGTGTTGAGAAATCTACTATTTTTTTTCTATCTTCTGTAATACTCATTCCTGCAATAGCCACATCTAGTTGATTAGCTTGCATTGCTGGGATGATTCCACCAAAATCCATTGCAGAAAGTTCAATTTTGAAGCCTTGATTCTTTGCTACTGCATTGATTAAATCAATATCGATACCCTTATAGTCGTTTCCTTCTTTAAATTCAAATGGAGGATAAGTTGTATCAACACCTACTCTATACACCTTACTCTTTTCCTCTTTCCCGCTTTTTGCGTCACTACTTCCACAAGCTGCGATAAAAATTGTAAGGATTAAAAACAAACTAAATAAACCAAACTTCTTCATTTCAATCTCCCCTTAGTTATCAGATTATTCTTATTTACAGAATAGAATGAATTTACTTTTTACAATATAGCATAAATGATAAGTGGAAAAAAAGCAAAGTTATTGGAGTATAAATTATTTTTATAAAATTAATATAATAAGATAATTTAAACATTGGACTATATAAAAAGAAAAACAGGAAAATGAGAACTTTCTTCGTGGGTGTGAAGGTTTTAACACAAAAAATGTGCCAGGCACCACCTAATTTTCAGGAAGGGGCCAGGCACTCATTTGTTTCAATTTGCTATTAAATATTCTGTAAAGCCTCTTGGATACCCATTTCACCAGACATTAAATCAAAGGAACGGCGATATGTGTTTTTCTCATTTAATGTAGCCACAACTGTTTTTGCTACATCCTCACGCGTAATGGATCCTCTTAGTAAATTTTCACTAACCTTAACTTTCCCTTTGCTAGGTTCGTTTAATAATGAACCAGGCCTAACAATTGTGTAGTTCAATTCAGTAGCAACTAACATACGATCAGCATAATGCTTCGCTACCATATAAGGTTTAATTGGACTATCCTTCCAGCTCTCTCGGTTATGTGCTTGGAAGGCACTTACTATTACATAGCGATTTGCCCCTACCTTCTCAGCCGCCTCCATTGATTTAACTGCACCATCTAAATCAACAAGCAGGGTTTTATCTGGGCCTGTTTTGCCCCCAGAGCCCGCAGTGAAGATAACAGCATCTGTACCCTTCATCACTTCCGCAATTTCATCAACACTTCCTTCTAGATTGCATACAACAGCTTCAACACCTGATTGTCTAAGTTGGTTCGCCTGCTCTTCACTTCTTACCATTGTCCTTAAAGTATGCTCACTGCTATTTGAAAGCAGATTCACAATATGTTTCCCAACCAGTTCGTGATTCCTTTTGAAAGCCTCCTTGGCATTTAATGACAACTAATTCCGTGGTCAAATAAAAACAGTATTGAATCCTTTTAATTAAATGATCCGTTCTCAATCTCGATAGTGCCCTTGCTACTTAGCAACAGTTCTACTTAACAACAACGAATATACCTTTAAGAGCTTCATAATAGAATAGGATTAAGCTTTCAATTATACTGATGAATATGCTGCAAATGATTCTGCATGAAAGTAGGACTGTATATGCTATTTTATGTGTTTGCAATTCTTGTTATTGTGATGGACCAGCTTTCTAAATATCTAATTCGGGCCTATATTGACATCAATGAAACATTTACATTGTGGGGAATTCAACTCACACATATCGAAAATAGCGGGATGGCAGGTGGTTTATTTCAAGGCTATGCACGGTTCTTCGGAGTTGTGGCTGTGCTGTTCGTGATAAGTGTTTATTATTTTCGCAGAACCGGAGAAATGAAGGGTGCTCTCATTGATAGTAGTTTAGGATTCCTTGTCGGAGGAGCAATTGGAAATGGCATTGATCGACTTTTGTTTGGGCAGGTGACAGATTTTATCATTCGCTCTGGCGGAATACTTAACTTGGCCGACCATGCTATTGAGTTGGGGGTGTTACTGCTTCTTATTTACGGATTCGTTAGCTGGTTGAAAAGTAAGCACTAGTAATTAATTATTTTTCAATGACTATTATGTTAAAAAAGCTTTCTACCAATAGATAGAAAGCCCTTTTGATTATCCATTATAATTTGTAAACTACCCAGGTTTATGCTTTGTAGCCGGACTACCTTTGACCGTACTAATATTTATAAGATTGTCCGCCATCAATTGGAATAACGGTTGCATTGATAAAGTTTGCTTGATCTGAGAGTAAGAAAGCAACTAAATAAGCAACTTCTTCTGGTTTGCCAAACCGCTTCATTGGGTTGGGCTCAACAAATTGTTTCCCAACTTCTTCCCAATTGACTGGGTCCATTTGTTTTAATGAACCTTCGACCATTGGTGTCATGATGGCTCCAGGTGCAATGGCTTTGATACTAATACCATATTGACCGTATTCAATACCAGAGTTTCTTGTTAATCCTACCACACCATGTTTACTGGCTGAATAACCAGATTGATTTCCTACTCCACGAATACCACCAACTGAAGCAGTATTGACAATCGAGCCAAAACCTTGTTCTCTCATGACTTTCAACACGAACTTCATACCATAAAACACACCATTTAAGTTAATACTTACGACTTTTTGGAATTCATCAATACCAAAATCCTCTGTTAGGTTTTGTTTCCCTTCGATTCCTGCATTGTTGAAGAAACCATCAATTCTTCCATATTTTTCGACTGTTTCGTTTACATAGTTTTCAACTGCTTTTTCATCTGCCACATTAGCAGTGATTAACAACACTTCTGCATTTGGTGCGGCTTCTAACACTTTCCGTTTAGTTTCTTCTAAAGACGCAGCATTTAAATCAACAAGTGAAAGCTTCGCACCTTCTTTTGCTACTTGTAATGCAGATGCTTGACCTAAACCAGAGCCTGCGCCTGTAATTAATACTACTTTACCATCAAAACGATTGATCATTATGATTATCCTCCCTTGTAGTACTTTCTAAATTTGAATAAAAATCATACTATCGTAAGATATCTGGAATGTTGAATAAAATACGATAAAGTACCCCATAATTTCTATCTAATCCAATTATTCTTAATTAAAATATCTTGAATTAAGAATATAATTTAATTATATACCTTCCGAAAATTTTTTCAAGTAAATGAGCTTATGTGTCTAATACAGTAGACCCTTCATCTTTTTAAACTCAATTAATTAGCAACCATTACAATCTCTCCTAAACTTTGACTTAGATACCCCGTTTTCTTTAAAGGTGTTGTTCTGCAATTTGGCGTTTTACCAAATGAAAGAGCACTTTTCCTATTATAGAATTGCGCAGATTACTCACGATCGAATTTTTCTTTATACGTTTATGTAGGATAAAAAGAGGATAGTTATATAGAAATAAATTTTTCAGCAAATTAAATTTCTGTATTTTTATAACTATTTTCTTCTAGGGTGGATGATATGTGGATCAAGAGACCTTTTTTTAAATATGCAACAGCTATCCTTTTAATTTTATTAATCATTTTCTTTTTTGGGAAAATAGATTACTTTGTTTGGCCCTTTAAAAAATTCATTGCTACTATATTTTTTCCGATTCTCATTTCCGGAGTCATTTATTATTTAATGAGACCATTTGTAACCTTTTTCTCCAAATATATCAGTAAAAACTGGAGTATATTGATTGTTTATTTACTATTCATCGGTGCTGGATATCTTTTTGTTCTTTTTACTGGTACACCGATTGCACAACAAGTCCAGCAGCTTTCAGACCAATTTCCAAATAAGGTTGAAAAAATATCAAATGTGTCCCATAACATGGTTAAGCATAATAGCTTTGGAAACAGTTCATTAAGAATGATTGAAGAAAAAGCAAGTTCCCTCTCAAACTCCTTTTTTCATCATGTTGAACAAAATATAACGAATATCCTATCAACTATCACTAGTATTGCAACGGTGCTAGCAGTTGTTCCGTTTATTGTTTTTTATTTTTTACGAGATGACGAGAAACTGAAGCCCGCTCTCTTAAAAAATCTCCCCGTTGAACACGTGGAAGCGGGAAATTTGATTCTTGTTGATATAGATAAGACTTTATCCGCCTATATAATCGGACAATGTATCATCGCATTATCCGATGGAATCTTGCTGTATATCGGTTTTTGCATTATTGGCCTGAATAATAGTCTATTGCTTGCCATTTTCGCCATGTGTATGACGATTGTTCCCTTTATTGGCCTAGTGATTGGAATGGTCCCGGCCGTCCTTGTCGCACTTTTACAAAGTCCATTTATGGTTTTGAAAGTCGTTTTAGTTGTAATCGTTGCACAGCAGATAGATGGTAATCTAGTTACACCAAGAGTTATGGGAAAAAAACTGGATATTCATCCGTTAACAGTCATTTTCATTTTGTTAATTTCAGGGGCTATTTATGGATTTGTAGGAATCATTATCGCCATTCCACTCTACTCGGTTGTTAAAGTTACCCTTAAAAATGTGATTCGTTTTTATAAGCTGAGGAGAAGTGAAAATATGTAGCAAAAAAAAACAGAGTTTCAAGGGCAAGAGATGTTTTATTATTCTACATTTTATAACCCTTTCATCATATAGTCCCGTTTTTTACTATTGCACAGCAAAATAAATCACCATTTCCTGCGTCTGAGAAAAAGAAAAGATGATCAAAAGGCATATAAATATCTTTATAGTCTTCAAAACTTCTAAAAAAATAGATTGTCCTTAAACAATTAGAGGAGTGGACCAAATCAAAGGACAATTCCAATTGTCGAAAACACCATTTGTTTCTTGAAAAAAACCAGCTAATAGGTTATCGGGTTCCGTTTCCTATCACAAACATTAAAAATGTAAAATAAAATGAGTGCCAATTTGCATATGAAATTGACACTCATTTTTTATTGGGGTAGAGCAATTTGTGACGAAATTACATAAAAAATTTGCATAGAAAAATGCTATGTTAAGATGATGTTTATCCTTATTTGAGTAACCAGTGATATTTAAAATAAGCGGAGATTTTCCGGTTAGTCCGCAGAATAGAGCCCGGTTTGGAGTATATAAGCGGAGGTTTTCCGATTAAGCATAGCAAAATTACCCATTTTCACGTTTTTCGAGTCAATAGTCGGAATCTTTCCGTCTATTTAAGCTATTTTCAGTGCTATTTCCTAATTAAGAGAAATTTCTCCGCTTATTTATCAAACTATGCTGATTCCTCATCTGGGCCGTTACTAATAGGTAATCTTTTTATAGATTTTTATTTTTCACTTGTTATAGAATTACATAAATTTAACGTTCTCTTAATATTGTCTCTATTTAAAAACACTGCATAAACGTGATACAATACTATCAATTTTTGAAATCGGAAACAGATAATGAAGGAGGGACTAAATGGATAAGGTATTACATAATAATCTTAAAAAGAAAAAAGGTAAACTTTCATTATCACTTGAAGTGTTACTGATTTCTATGAAGTTAGGGCTGACTTCTTTTGGAGGGCCAATTGCTCATTTGGGATATTTCCGAGAGGAATATGTAAGTCGACGAAAGTGGCTAGATGAGAAAACATATGCAGATTTGGTGGCATTATGTCAATTTTTACCCGGTCCAGCAAGCAGTCAGGTTGGTATGGGGATTGGGTTTATACGAGCTGGTTTTTTGGGTGCAATTTCTTCTTGGCTTGGATTTACACTTCCTTCCGTCATTGTCCTTGTCTTGTTTGCCTATTTTTTAAAAGGAACATCTCTTAGCGAGACAGGTTGGCTCCATGGCTTACTGGTTGTGGCGGTAGCTGTAGTAGTTCAGGCGGTGTGGGGCATGGCAAAAAACTTAGCATCTGATCGCCCTCGTGTCACTGTCGCAATAGTTGCCGCAATTCTAACTTTGATTATTCCGAGTGTTTTTAGTCAGGTTGGTATTATCATTGTAGCTGGAATAATAGGATTTTTTTGGTTCCGAAGTACCACAGATTCTAATTCAGTTCTAATCCCTATATCTTTTAACAAAAAGATAGCTAGTATCTTATTGGTTTTGTTTTTTGTTTTGTTAGGGTTACTTCCTATAGTTAGACAGTTCACTCATTCCAATCTGATTGCCCTATTTGATGGTTTCTACCGATCAGGTGCCTTAGTATTTGGGGGAGGACATGTTGTACTTCCCTTATTACAAGCAGAAGTTGTTCCTCAGGGGTGGTTAACAGCAAATCAATTCTTAGCTGGATACGGAGCCGCACAAGCAGTTCCAGGACCGCTCTTTACCTTTGCATCGTATTTGGGAATGGCTAGCTTTGGATGGAAAGGGGCTATTGTAGCGACTATTGCTATCTTTCTTCCTTCTTTTCTATTAATTATAGGAGCACTTCCTTTTTGGAATTGGCTTCGTCACAGCCCCCGTTTTCAGGCAGCACTTCATGGTATTAATGCAGCTGTTGTCGGGATCTTATTAGCGGCATTATACAACCCTGTATGGACAAAAGCAATTAAGAGTCCATTCGATTTTTGTCTAGCTTTAGCTGCTTTCTGTTTACTAACGGTCTGGAAATGTCCGCCTTGGATTGTAGTTGTATTTTCCGCCGTCACAGGGGCTCTTCTTTCCTTTATTTCGTAAGATATCCAACAACAAAGTCGAGTTCACTTTTAGTGGAACTCGGCTTTTATTTATTACTTATCAACTAAACATAATATTTCGTTTTTAACCTTTGTTCTCTTTACACTGGACAGGTTTTTTGGGGTGATTGTGGTAAGTAGATATAATCAAAACAAAACGAGCGTTTTAAATTTTGAAAGTTTTGTTACACTTTTTTAATTTTACTGCCAAATGAATGTAAATATAATTTACATCACACCTTAGCCTGCCAATTGGAGGTACAATCTTAAAGAATTCAGTCTATATAAGTGGCGGAGGTGATTGTCCGAGTTTAATAGAAGATATCGATTTTGCTGTCTTACATAATTCGCTGTTCGAATTTCAACTAATAATGGAGGTCGTGTTTTTTATGTTCCAGTTGTTTATTTTTGTTTTAATCGCGATTACTTTGGTCTTGTTGGGCATGTTTATTACCGGGCTCATGGATCAATATAAAACGGAGAAGGAAGAGAAAAAATCAATTGTCAGAGATGGGATACTGGGATATTTGGATCGAACGTTTGGATTCGGAACGGTCAAAATATTTAAGTCATTCCTTGACGCTGAGGGCAATGAAGGATTCTTGGTCTATTTGCCGAAGCACGAGTGGTTTAAATCGCCTACATATCAATGGTATGAAGTCTATGAAATCGGGGAAGACTTTCGTCATGCTGAAACGGAAAGATAACTAGCAAGTTTGGTGCCTGACACCCAGTGCATTAAAGCATTACCGCATCGGGGGTCAGGCACAATATTCTGTCTTATATAAACTTCATTATATACTCTGCCCTGAATGCTCCTCTTGGTTCAATCTTATTGATTCCAAATTTCTCTTTCAAGTTTCCATTTGTATTATATGTATCAGCAATACCGTACCACGGTTCGATGCAAACAAACGGAGCCATTTTACCATCTGTGTATTTTGACCAAATTCCAACAAACGGAAATCCTTCGAACCTTACTTCTACACCATGTTTCGACTTATTCGATGACAGTGTAACTTGATCAATATTACTAAAAATTTGGGCATCATTCGCAAAAAGGGAGTCTGTGAGTGGAATCGATGATAAATCATTGACTACTCCCTTCTCGCGAATCAGAGAATTCTCTATCTCATATTCCCTCACATTCTTATTTGCAGCCGGAATAAAGTGCAAATTATAGTTCTCTGCAGTTTCATTTTCTACTAGTGGAATTCTAAATGCAGGATGGGCACCAATGGAAAAATACATCTCTTCCTTGGTTTCATTTACAATTTCCCAACCAACAATAAGTTTGTCCTCCATTAGGGTATAACGAATAATCGCTTTAAACTCGTAAGGATAAACATTAAGGTAACTTCCGCCAGACCTGAAACGAAAAGAAACTTCTGTTGAATTCTGCACAGCCACCTCAAATTCCACATCACGTAAAAATCCATGTTGTGACATGTCGTAGGTCTTACCCTCGAGTTGATAGCGATCTTCTCTTAAACGTCCTACAATCGGAAATAACACTGGTGAGACACGTCCCCAATAGGCAGGATCTCCCGTCCACATATAGTCCAACCCATTTTTCTTATGCTTCACTTTGCGGACTTCCGCCCCATTGGGACTGATTTCCACCTTCAACCAATCATTTTCAATAACAATCAACATCTGATCTCCCTCATCTCTGGTCTGCGTTGTTTCCTTTTATTATACCGAAAGTGCAATTTTTTCAAAAACAAAGGCAACACTTGTCACCATTACTACATGCTTTTTTCCTAAAATTATATCCTTTGTTTCAAAAGTTCGAACCTTATTCATCAACTTTACACAAGCAAAACATCATGCTTGGAATTATATGTTTCTGTTTATTATTCATTAATTATACCAATTTTAAGGAAGAAGGAAAAAGTGCAAAAAAAAGTCCTAGGCACCTTCCAGAATGCCGTGCTTCACCCATGTATGAAACCTCTGGATTTTAGCATCCTATTAGGTGATATCTGTTTAGCTTCGGAGGGTGAAAAAATGGAGGAAGCGTTTGTTAATTTGATAAGGGATTTTGCGGTGCCGTTTGGGGACATTGAGGATTTAGACGTTGTTTTACGGGAAATTGGACAGCAGAAGTTTGTTTTACTTGGGGAATCGTCACATGGCACCTCGGAATTTTATAAAATACGGGCGGAGCTTTCTAAACGGCTCATCATGGAGAAAGGTTTTACTTTCATTGCAGTGGAAGGAGATTGGCCCGCATGTCAGCAAATAAATCAATATATCAAAGGGTGGGATTGTAAAAGCACACATGCCCGTGATGTCGTTCAAGCCTTTAACCGCTGGCCGACGTGGATGTGGGCAAACGAGGAAATCGTTGACTTCATTGAATGGCTGAAGCAATATAATCAATCACAGCCACGTGAAAAGCAGGTTGGTTTTTATGGAATTGACGTCTATAGTCTATGGGAATCGATGGACCAAATTCTCATGTTTTTGAAAAAAACCAAGGCACCGGAACTTGAGGCAGCTCGAGATGCGTTTGCCTGTTTCGAACCGTTTAAACGGCAGCCAGAAAAATATGGTGTTTCTGCTGCTTTTTACAATGAAGATTGTCGAAACGAAGTGGTAAAGCTTCTAACTGATATCTGTTTACAAAGAAATACCTACTCCGAAAATGAAGAAAGCGGGTTAAATCTTGAGGCGAATGCGATTGTTACGGCTAATGCCGAGAACTATTATCGGACGATGGTGGTTGACGGTACCGAGTCATGGAACATTCGGGACCGCCATATGGTTGAAGTCCTCAAACGAATTATGTCCTTCTTTTCTAACAAGGCAAAAGGAATTGTCTGGGAGCACAATACCCATGTAGGGGATGCCCGGGCAACGGACATGGCTAAAGAAGGAATGGTTAATGTTGGCCAAATTATACGAGAGCAAGAAGGGGTCGAAAATGTATATATCGTAGGATTCGGGACACACCGGGGCTCTGTCATTGCAGCTGACCAATGGGGCGATAATTTAAAAATCATGATCACGCCGCCAGCAGAAGCAGGCAGCTGGGAAGACCTGATGTATAAGGCGGGAGCGTCTGATAAGATCTTAATTTTTAATGACAAAAATAAAGAACTCTTTAACCATCCGATTGGTCACCGTGCGATTGGAGTCGTATACAGCCCGAAATATGAACATCTAGGTAACTATGTTCCATCGAGGATGTCAAAAAGATACGATGCCTTTATTTACATTACTAACACAAAAGCACTCAAACCGCTGGAAGTTGAACGCACCTTTCTTTAGACAGGGAACGCCGGAACCGAGGGAATAACCCTGGAAAAATAGGTCAGTCCCCCAGTGTATTAAAGCTTTCGTTTATCGGGGGACTGACCAAAAGTCCCCGTCCTGACATTCTGTTTCAATGCTCGCTGCCAGCAATGGTAAAGAAAAATCCTTCTGGTCCATCTTCACTGAGTAGATGCAAATATTATGAAACCCTAATACATTGTTTTGAATTATTTTCGCTACTTTCTTATGATCTGCCTGATTTAAATCTATTTTGGACATGTCGTCATCTATGGACGGTGCCTGGCACTCCAATTCTTCATCACCTCAAATAAAAAGATGAACCATCAATGATTTCAACATCTTCCCTTGATCGAATCTGTTCCATCAATTTAAAAAGTGCTTCATCTTTTCTTTTGGCCTCAATCATACAATCAATTTGCGGAATGCTGCCTTTAATCACTTGTAGAAACTTGAAGAACATATCATTGTCTACATAGTCTGAATGATGACGAAAAGCCTTTTCACTTTTAGGACTTGAAATATGCATTTTTATAGGGAGATGGGAGTGCCTCCACGTTTCCATCACTCGAGTCCAGTTACTTTCCCAATCTATATTTTGATGATGGGCAAGGTGATGATGGTAATCAAATACGAGCGGAATATCTAATTTTTCACATAAATAGAGTGTTTCCTCCACGGTAAAAGAAGTATCATCATTTTCAAGCATTATCATGTTTTGAATGGACCTCGGAACGACCATCCAGTTATCAACAAAACGCTCCAGTGATTTCTCCGTCTCCTTATAATTGCCGCCTACATGCATAACACATCGATGTGCTGAGTCAATCCCCATCCCCTTCAGTAATAAATAATGAAGTTTTAACGTTTGGATGGAGTTTTTTAAAATATCTTTCTTTGGGGAATTAATCAGCACAAAATGATCTGGGTGAAAATCAACTCTCATCTTGTTTTTATGGACAAACTCGCCAATCTCACTTAGGTGGGATTTTAGCGGGCCTATATAATCCCAATCCAGAAGTTCCTCGTGATTTGCTAACGGGATAAGACGGGAAGTTAATCGATAAAAATGGATGTCGGATGCAGCATTGTGCTTTAAAATCCTAAGTGTATTATGGAGATTGGATTGCGCTATACGTTCAAGTTTGCGAATGGCGGCTTCACGGTCATCAATTTTTTGAAATTGAGCAAAAGTCATGGTTTGTGAGGGGGAGGCATTCTTTAATTCCATGCTCATCGCCACATAACCGAGACGTACAATCGTCATCTTTTCCACCCCATCCATTGAATACGTTCTATTTAGTTTTCCAATTCGCCCGCAAAATAAACGAAATAAAAGTGCCATGCTCCATCCGGTATATGAATGGTGCCTAGCACTCCGGTTCTGAAGTTTGTGGATGACCCCCGGTGCACGGAATTACCTCATTAATTTGGAACTAGCGTAATAACTTTACCAAGGATGAATCTTCTTTGATGGGCACCTTTTTTATTGCTTTATCGATATTAGTTTTGATCCTTCCTAAACTTCCAAGCCTGCTATTCCGAAGCCGCCAGGCCCCGCATGTGTAGATATCATAGCGCCAGCCTGCATCCATTTTACATTTTTGAAACCAGATTCTTTTGCCATTTCATCCATCCGCTCCTTAATACTTTCATCAAGTCCGATTGAGTATAGGAGGTATAGTTGTTCTCTATCAATGTTGTATTGATTTAAATAATCTCGCATTAGTTTTTCTGAAATTACATCCATTTTCCCACGATATTTTTTGGTTGAAACAAGATTTCCTTCCATTAATTCAATGCGCGGCTTTATTTTTAACAAGGCCCCTCCGAGATAAGCTAGATTACTTACTCGGCCCCCTGCTCTTAAGAATTCTAAGCTTCCAGGAACGAAAGCCAGTCTTGATTTAGGAACGATAGATTCAATCTTCTCTACTAAACTTGCAGGTTCAATCGTTGGTTCTTTCTCTAACAAGGTAACTGCATACATCACAATAGCAGTTAAACCCCCTGTCACATTTAAAGCGTCAATTAAAAAAATATCGTCCATTTCTTCCGATGCGATGACCGCATTTTGGAAGGAAGAAGATGCCTTTGACGTATAACCAATATGTATAATGATACAATCAGGGTAATCATTTTTTATTTTCGTGAAAAATTCATGATATTCATGGGAATTTGTGGACGTTGTAGACGGTATTTTTTTAGTCCGCTCATAATAGTCATAAATATCCGTTACGGGTAACGAACCATCTAAAAAATCCTGCCCATCCATGATGACGTGCATCGGGACAACTTGAACATTATGTTTATCCGCTAAATCTTTTGGTAAATCTGCACCACTCTCTGTCGACAAAATCATTCTTCTCATCGATATCCTCCACTCCCATAATAAAAGCCGTCACTATTCGATCTGCCTTTTTATTTTCTATCTTAACTATACATGAAAAGAACAGAAATGTTAGCGCTGAATCCTACATTGAGACTTTATTTATGGAAATGATTTTAAATGGGAAGTTTGGTGCCTGGACCTTGATTCATTAAAGCATTACCGTACCGGGTGTCAGGCACCAGTATTTCATTGTGCAGTTTTAACGAACTCCATTAACAAGCTGCTTCATCGCGTTTAATTCCGAAGAAAGCGCCAAAAACCATTCCTTATCCCCTGTTGATAATGCCAAGTCCAGGAGAAATTCAATTTGTGCCTTGTTGGTTACATTAGAAACAGGCAGCTTTTTCACCCGTTTACTTAAAATAGGTATGGTTTTGCCAATCGTTTGATTATTGTCACTTGAAACAACAGTTATCTTCACTACTCCTTCGATACTAGAAAGTGATTCAATATAACCGATTATTAATTCGCCATCCCGTGATTCAGCCTTAATCCAATCACCTGTTTTTAAAATCGTATGATCGTTGGAGAACATCGTTTTTTTCACCTTCTTAATTTTTTTGTTTCTTCTTAGAATATGCCAGCTTTCATTGATCTGTAATTTCTTTTATTACATTTTATATAAAGAAGTCTGCAGTCCTATATCCGGTCACTGCCGCTTATTAACAAGATCAACAACTTCTTTGATTGTATAATCCTTTAAATATTCTCCCATATGCTCTTCCACACCAAAGAAAATGCTGCATAAGACTCCTTGCATATTCGCGCCGACAATACACTTTTCATTGGATTCAGGACACTTGGGCTGCAGTGCACCTTCTGAGGTTATTTTATATATATCCCAAAGATTCACTTCACTTAGATCTAGCGCAAAAATAAATCCGCCGCCAGTTCCCTCTTTTGATTTAATAAATCCATGTTTTTTTAACAAACTTAGCACTTTTCGAATGCGAACTGGATGGACGCCAGCACTTTCTGAAATCGCATCACTAGTTGACATGCGGTCCGGCTGTAGCGCAAGAAAAGTTAAACTATGAATGGCAAGGGTAAAATCACTATTCATGTGATTGCCTCCTAAGCAATAAACTTCTCACTTTTTTTACTATTACGTTTATTGTCTGCTTCTTTTTTAAAATTAATAACGTACTGTAATACTAATCATTACAGATTAGCTAGTCAAACACTAGCTTTTATAAGTCCGTAGCAAAGCAGCTTTATTTAAATATCCCATTGTTTTTTGACCTGCTTTTCTGCTATCTGCTTAATTTTTTCCCATGTCATCTCTTTTTTCACAATCACATTGGTATGGTAATTTCGATCTTTATAATTTATTGTCATGAATACTTCAATCACCAGTTTTCCCTCCCTTTAAACAACATTTATATATTAAGGTTTTGGTTTTATTTGTAAAGACTAATTATTTTGCCCTTGCTTTTCCATTTTAATTGGCCGCTTTTTTCAATTCGGTGTACAAATAGTTTCGTATCCTACGGGGCAGAAAACTACGAATTTCGTCCTCGTTGTATCCAACTTGTAATCTTTTTTCGTCCAGAATAATTGGCCGGCGCACCATTTTTGGATGCTCCATTATTAATTTATACAGTTCATTAAGCGGAAGAGATTCAATATTTACGTTTAATTCTTGGAATGCCTTCGAATTAGTGGAAATAATCTCGCTAGTTCCCTCTTCCGTCAAGCGAAGAATCGATTTAATCTCATCGACTGTAATGGGATGAGATAATATGTTTCTTTCAATAAAGTCAATTTGATGCTCTTCAAGCCAAGCTTTTGCTTTTCGGCATGAAGCACAACTCGGTGTCGTATACAAAGTCACCATACTTTTACACACTCCTTAGTGTATTTTTGCCAAGTATATTTAAATGTAATAAAAAAGATTACAGTTGCCATACTGTAATGTTAATCGTTACAGTTCATTTTGTCAATTGTAAAGTATTGGTTTGATTATCATTTGGATATGAGAAAACGTGCCAGGCAAGAATTGGTTCCGTTACTCCGGCAAACAAGGTAACGGTCGTTCCAATTCGTAAACTAATATACTGTCCAATTTTCTGTTCACTGAGTGATTATAAAAAAAGACGATTCGGAGTCCGAATCGTCTTTTTTATTACTACAAGTTAAGCCACTACTTTATGTTCCCTATTATTGGTCTTAGCCGTTTTGCGGATGAAAGGAACCACCCAGCGGTCTAAGCCGATTCTGCCTGCGTTATATCCAGCAGTGAGGATGATGAAGCCTAAGAAAATATCTGTTGGGTTGTGAGATACGGTACCGGCCATGAAGAATGAAAAGTTCATTACTAAGCCAAAGAACATCGCTGCTGTAGTTAGGCATCCTAGTAGAAGGCCTAGGCCAATTAACGTTTCGCCCCAAGGGACGATAAAGTTGAACACATCCACATTTGGTAAAGCAAAGCTATTTAAGAATTCAACATACCAGCTATAAACTAAAGCACCATCTGGTCCTTTAACGGGATTTGCTGTAACTCCTTTTAGAAACCCTGCAGCATCAAAGCCGCCAGTTAATTTATGAAGACCTGCAGTAAACCAAGAATAGCCAAGATATAAACGAATGATAGTTAAGATAGCAGCAGAGCTTTTCTTTTCTCTTAAAAATTTGTTAAACATATTGTTTTCCGCCCTTCAAATTTATTTGTTCTTTATAGTTACACTATATTCCATTCTTCACTTTACTAACATGGCAATAGTGATAAGTTCACAGTTTGTTTGAAATGTTTTGACGGAAAATTGAACAAGACTAATTTGGCCAATTCACGGTTAAGAAAATTGCCCATTTTGAACATTTTACTGTCCACTTCGGAAAATTCAGCCATCGGAAAAAGTCAAGGGACAGGCAACTTGTCCAGCTATCAATTAATAGTAATTGGGACGAGGTGCCTGTGTCCCTCCTTTTTAAGCTTCGCAGTTAATTTGCTCAGCATCACAGATATATTACTCAGCATCGCAGATATATTGCTCAGCATCGCAGATATATGTTAATTTTCCGCAGATAAATCATATGAAATGGCTTCCAATGTGTAATTTTACACTGAATTACCTCTATTTCTGTGAAAAACAACAAAGGTTACGAAAACAGCCATTAAAAAAGACCGTTGGTGCTAGTAACACCATACGGTCCATGCAATAGCAGTTTCCCTGCAAGGGAATCAACATGAAGAAGAAATGCCTGGCACTTTATTTTCTATTTCCCGCAGCATTTTTTATATTTTTTGCCGCTTCCGCACGGGCAGGGGTCATTTCGACCCACTTTATTCTCGTTTCGAACGGGGATGCTTTCGAGGAGGCTTCCTTGCTTACTTACATTGCGATTGTGCATCTCCCGCTGTTCTGCTTCTTGTTTCCAGCTCTCCATATCCGGGTGGTGCTCATCTAGAATGGAATAGCATCCATAAGCAGTCTGTTCTAGATCAACAATTTGGGACACATGACCCTTTTTCATATGGTCGGATATTTCCGGCAACGCTTCGCTTGAAAACTGATAACAGAGTGCTTCGACAATTATGTCCTGATCGTCTATATCTTCTGTAACATGGTAGGCCTCACGTAAATACTTAACAGCTAGGTCAGATTTAATGCTTTCGGCAACAGAAGTTGCAAAAATCACAGAATCTCGTTTCTTTAAATAAGGTGCTACTGCCTCAACGACATCATCATTTTGAAATGCAATTAACGCCGTGGCTGCCTCTTCCAATAAAATGTCCTCATCTCGAACCAACAAGCTCGCCAAAGTTGGGATATATTTATCCATTTTTAATAATCCAATCATATAAACCGCCAATATCCCACGATAGGAAAACCATTGTTCGTTTAATTCTGCTTGAATAATTATGTCAATTTCATTAGCAGAAATCCATCCATTTTTGACGATACTCTTGGCTAGTTTTTTCGCTTTTATGTATGGAACATACTCGTAATATTGAAGGCTTTCAAGTTGGTTTAGGTATTTTTCATATTCCCCTTTTATCGCTTCCTCCGTTCCGTTAACAATCAGCTCATATAACTCCCAGGTATCCTCACTAATAAATCCTTCAAGAGATTCTCTAAATTGCCACGCAAGTTCTGGATCTACTTTGTTAACTAGACTTAATACTAGATGTACCTTTGTTCGATCCAGCTTTGGAGTATTTTCGATTAGCATTTCTAGTGCTTCTTGATTCATGGTTTGGTTGTCTATGTAAATGAATATGGATGATTGCTCTTCTTTGTCTTCAAACGCTTTCTTCAACAATTGGATAGTCCATTCTACCGGAAGGTTTGGATAATCATGGATTGCACGAAGAACAGTTTTTTGGATAAAAAAGTCATCGCTAAGTATGTGTGGTTCAATTTTTTCTAAAAATGACATGCGTTCTGTCCTTTCTTGTTTGGTTTCTATTAATTTTACCAGAATTAATAAATCCTCGCTTCAAAATGGCAGTGAGCAATTTTTGCGGTTTATTTCGAATTTTGTCATGCTTTAATATATGATGTACTTGAAAAAAATAAAAACAAATTAAAGCCCTTCTGGTTTCATTCATTGCTTTGTTCCTTCTGATAAGCTTTCAATTGTTCAATCATGACAAGAATTTCTGGTTCTGTAAGAGAGGGATAATCATCAATCTTATCCCTTACGTATTTTAATTGATCAGGCAGGTCCCCTTTTTTATTAGAAAATATCGAAGCTACCGTTCCGGTTACAACCCCGATTAACCCAATCCCCACGAACATAAGCACACTCGCAATTATTCGCCCGACAGCTGTTTCAGGAAATAAATCTCCATAGCCAACGGTAGTTGTCGTTACCACTGTCCACCATAAAGCATCACCATAGCTGTGAAAATTGGGTTCAATCCATGTCATAGGAATCGCAGTTAAAAATAATAAAGCAATAACTGTTACAAATAATTTATCTAAGCGGTATTTCTCAATTAATAGATCTAAAATCGAATTATTTCTTTTTACTACGAGGACGAGCCTAACTAAGCGAATTAATCGGATTAAACGGATGGTTCTAAATAGATGATCAAAAGGGATAAGTGCAAGGAGCTCGATTGGATGACTTTTGACAAATTCCCATTTTTGCTTGCTTAAGAAAAACCGAATCACATAATCAGCGGCAAAAAGCCCCCACACAAACCAGCCCAAAACAAAATCTTCTTGTTTGGGCAAATCAACCATTAAAGAAAAAATAATTATTCCTGCTAAAATTAATTCATAAATAAAACCAATCTTTCTTTGCAAATCTCTCACCTTCTAACTCATGTTTCCCTGACTTCCTCATCTATTTTAAGGGAAAAAGTTTGCAGGAAACAAGGATTTAACCTCACATCCATCTCGATGCCAAAATGGAAATAGGCCCCAAGGCTTTTTATTGTAATGAAGGTCACTCCCTTAAATATTGGTCTAAAGTATATAATTGTACCCATGGAAACAGAATTCATTGTACAATAACATTAATGAAGTGGAGGTAATAAAATGAAAAAAGTGATTATTTATTCGCAAGAGACGTGTCCGCCTTGTCATGCGGAAAAACTTTGGTTAAAAGAAAATGGGATTGAGTTTGAAGAAAGAGACATACGGAAAGACGATCAATATTTGCAAGAACTTATTGAACTAGGTGCTGCTGCTACGCCGGCAACCATTATCAAAGACGAAGATAGTGAAGAAATTATTCTAGGATTTGATCAAGCGAAATTGGCCCAGATCTTAGGGATATAAAAAGGGGGAGAAAATATGGACCTAGGTGCTTTTTCTGTAAGTTTAAACGTAAAAGACATTCATCTATCCAAGTCATTCTACGAAAAACTAGGATTTCAAGCTTTTGGTGGTGACATTAGTCAAAATTGGCTTATTATGAAGAATGAAAATTGCATCATTGGCCTATTCCAAGGAATGTTTGAAAAGAACATTCTGACCTTTAATCCAGGATGGAATGAAAATGCCGAGAATCTTGAATCATTTACGGACATTCGAGACATTCAAAAGCACCTTAAGGCTGAAGGAATAAACCTGCTGACTGCAGCAGCTGAAACAAATGAGGGACCAGCACATTTTGTCATTGAAGATCCAGACGGGAATCAAATTCTTGTCGATCAGCATCGATAAAAAAAGAGGAAATAACGGCCGAGAGGATTTAGTACTTCTATTATTTCTAAACAGTAATTCTTAAAAGGATAGGATGATTGAAATGAGCACGGAACAGGAGTTTACAACGAACCTCTCACTCAAAGAGAAAGCTGTATTTTTTTTACAAACAGTAGCATCAGGGAAAGTTCATGAAGCATACAAGACCTACGTAGGTCCTGACTTTCGTCACCACAACCCCTATTTCCGTGGCGATGCAGAATCACTCATGCTTGCCATGGAAGAAAATGCAGCTATGAACCCTCATAAAATACTTGAGGTCAAACTTGCTATTCAAGAGAGAGATACGGTTGTGGTTCACTCTCATGTGAAGCAGAATCCAGAAGATCTTGGAGGAGCTGTTGTCCATATCTTCCGTTTCCAAAACAACCAAATCGTTGAATTGTGGGATATAGGACAACCCATACCAGAGGAATCCCCTAATAAGAACGGCATGTTTTAACATTGTTAAATGGATGTGCTGCTAAAACACGCTTATGTAAAAAGGTGCATTCATCCGTTTCTGGATGAATGCACCTTTTTTGTTCAGCTATTAGGACTAACTCTTTCCAATAAACATGGTAGATTCCTTTTATTATACCGAAAGTCTATTGTTTCAAAATCAAAGGTACACTTTGTCAAATTTTCTAACGCCCTTTTTTTAAAAAAATATTATTCTTTGTTTCAAAACAACACCAACTGTTTTATAATACAAAATAATAATTTTAATAAGGGTGATTTTCATGAGACACGTAACATTGATTCAAATTTTCAATCATCGTATCGCGGAAAAATATCTGAGTCGTTCTGGAATTGCTCATGCCATCGCTTGTGCCTACCACGCATTTAAATTAGCAAAACAATACAAAGTATCTGCTGACTTGGCAACCAAAGCCGCACTGCTGCACGATATGGGTCATTATACTTGGTATCGTAATGGAAAATGGGATTATGATTTATATAAAAAGAATGATATTCATGCGATAAAAGGGGCGGAAAGAGCTCATAAATTGTTGATTAGACTAGGAGAAAATCCAATAATCGCTAAAGAAATTGCGCTTGCTATTTTATTTCATACGGATTCTTATATGCCAAAAGGTTATATCACGAGAACACCGTTACAAGAAATTGTCAAATTAGCAGATGAGTCTGACGAGGAACAAGGTGGCAAACATCATTATCGAAAAATCGAGAAAGAAAAGGCTATAAAAATGATTGAACGACTAGACCAAATGGTTGAAGAAGAATTTGAGAATAACATCTGAATATACGTAAAATGTTAATTTTTTAGGTGTGCATTGTAAGCCCGAAATATAAAAAAATAGCGCACCCTTACGGTGCGCACGATGAATAGCCAACCCTCTGAAATTTTTTTCGGATTGTTGGCTATTTTGC